>JAITFQ010000021.1 GCA_031281225.1 Chitinispirillales bacterium | reverse complement strand
GTTGTGCGAGTTGTAAAAATAAACTAAATTAAAACAAATCAAAAAAGGAGTGTGCCGTATGCAGAAGTATCTCAAAAACAACAAAGGTTTTACCTTGGTTGAAGTAATTGTCGTGGCGGCGATCGTGCTGATTTTGGCGGCGGTGGCGATACCGATGTACATGGGGTATGTGAGGGATTCGAGACAAGCGGCGGCGTCAAATGCTGCCGGGTCTATCGCGACTTTCATGGGAACTGCGAACCAAATTGGCAATACTGTTGCATGGGATCTCAATACTCGTACTTTCAGCACAGGGACTGCGGGTCAAGCCGGTACTCTCGGTACGTTTACTGGTGCTACTCAGGTGGTTGTCCCTAACGGGTTTAGTGTTGCCATTACCGATGGGCAGGTGATAATAACCAGTTGCACACACTCCGAAGCCACAGCGACAGTTAGATTCGCTTCTGGTGCAACCACTCAGACGCCTAACGTGACAACAGCTGGTTGCTCATAAGCGGGTGGCTGATGGTGTAGAGCAATTTTGTCTGTAATCTGTAAACCACACCCCTGACCGTCTCCCCGACGGTCAGGGTTTTTCTTTTTTTCACCTTTCTTCCCCATCATTCAAACCTGCCGATTTACCGATACGTCGATGCTCAGCAAAAAAAACTAAAAAGTCTTGCGTTCCAATTTCCCAAATATTATCTTTGGTATTTGGGGTCGCTTTGTGCCGTTTTTATCGCTGTTGCTATTGTATGGAGTAAAGAAATTATAAATTAAACTGTCACTTGTACAGAAAGGTTTAAAATGATGGAAGAGAACAATGTCGTTTTAATGCAGGGTTACGGATTCTCCGACACTGAGTACAAAGACTACCTCACGAGTCGCCCCAAACTCAACAACGATGTGGCTCGTGCTTCCGATATGTCTTTTTTTGGCGCTATGGAGGCCGTTGAGGGGGAGTTCAACAAGAAAGTATATGGCGACAAAAGTTTAAATGATATACTTCGGGTTCTATCTTAGAAGGGAGACCGTGACTGCAATGTCTGAAGTTGAAATTAAAAAACAACTGGATGAAATCCTCAAAAAATACGAGGGTGTGACTTACGAAGATTTGACCGAATCTCAAAGTGGTTATCTTATTAACGAGTTTTTAACACGTGCTCGGGGTGCGTATTCAGGGGTTTTTAGCGACCCAAAATCCAGCCCACCTCCTTTATCTTATTCCCATAGGAGCATTCGCACCATCGTTGAGCAAGTTTGGAAACGCCAAATTTATTTTCGTGTTTTCCATGATGGTGTAAAGGGCATGAATGAACTTAAAGAAGCGGCTTTATATAGTTTTTGGATATTAAAATTGCAACCTTTTTTCATTTCCGGGCATACTGATCCTACAAATAAACTAAACGTCTTAATGGCGTTAAAAGTTTTATTGAATGGGGTAATTGCCTATGTAGCAGGAATGAATCAAAAAGAAGCTGATAAAAAAGCAGAGGACTCAGCGTACAAAACTAAAACGTTCAGGCACAATTTCAATCAACCTATAATTGAAGAGTTAGCTTACTCCTTTCTATATCGAGATTGGAGTAAGGAAGCTTTGATGGACTTGGCAAGGAGTTTGGTGATCATTGAGTAGGTCAGTTGTAATTGCATTTGTAAATCACCCCTGACCGTCCCCCCGACGGTCAGGTTTTTATTTTCCCCACATCCCCCGCACGGGGGGTAGCGGAAACCAAAAAATTGAACGGCTTTTTGTTCAATTTTTTGGTTGGAGCGTGGGGGGTTGTCCCCCCCTTAAAATATTTTTTGAATTTGACTTTTTATTTGATTTTGATTTTAAAAAAGCGGACGGAAGGACCTATAAGCCGGGTCCTGTCTTTCCCCGTTAGATTTAGATTAATAAATAACGGGAAGAGGCAGCCATTTGTCTAAGCGGCCTACCCGGGAAGATGGTTTGAAGACGGACAGCCTCCTCCCCGCCATTTTCATTTTGGGGATCCTCCCATGCTTGGCCTTGCGCCGGATAGGGCTTGCCAGCGCCCGTTGCCGGGCCGGTGGGCTCTTACCCCACCCTTTCACGCCTCACCCCGTTTCCGCGGCTGTTACCCGCGAAAAAAGAGCGGTCTTTTCTCTGCGGCGCTTTCCGTACCCTTGCGGGCCCCGTGTGTCACGGTATCCTGTCCTGCGGCGCCCGGACTTTCCTCCACAACCACGCGGGTTGCGGCGGCTGCCCGGTCCTCCGTCCTGAAAATTAAAATTACGCTTCCGCGGGGCTCAAAGCCTGAAATTTTGCCCCAAATATATCTTCCGCGCCTCGGGGCTGTTGGCCAGCTCTTCCGCGGTGCCGGATATGAGTATTTTCCCCTCGCACATGATATACGCCCGGTCGGTGATGCGCAGCGTCTCACGCACGTTGTGGTCGGTAATCAGCACCCCGTACCCCTTGTCTTTCAACTGATGAACGATGCCCTGGATGTCCTCCACCGCGATCGGGTCTACGCCGGCGAACGGTTCATCGAGCAGGATGAAGTCGGGCTTTATGGCGAGCGTCCGCGCGATCTCGACCCTGCGCCGCTCGCCGCCGGAGAGCATGTAGCCGAGGCTGCGCTCAAGGTGCGCCACGTTGAGTTCCTCCAAAAGCTCCCGCATCCGCGCCTTGCGCTGTTTGGAGCTCATCCGCTGATATTCGAGAACCGCCATGACATTGTCGGCGACCGAGAGTTTTCGGAATATCGACGGTTCCTGCGGAAGGTAGCCTATCCCCATCCGTGCGCGCCTGTACATAGGTTTGCGCGAGATGTTCTTTTTATCAAGAAATATTTTCCCCTTGTTGGCCCTGATTAGCCCCACTATCATATAAAACGTAGTTGTCTTCCCCGCGCCGTTTGGGCCGAGCAGCCCGACAATTTCGCCCTGTTTGACGTTTATAGAGGTGCCGTTAACCACTTTTCGCTTGTTGTATATCTTAACCAGCGTGTCCGTGTGGATTTCACGGACGGGGCGCGGGCTGTCCGGCGTTTTTATTTTTTTGTCCATTGCGGTCTATTATATCCCTTTTCCTGAAATATCATCCCCCAGTTAAATGCTGTACCCGCGCCGTCCGGCAACATCACAGTTGCCGCGCAGTTGACGGGCGGTGCGAGCACAACATTCAACCGGTGCTCCAGTAATATACATTATGCCATGAACTTTATACTATACTGAATTTTCCGGCGCGCACAATAAACCCGCCCTTCAAACCGCAATTGAAACAATAACAAAAAAACCATTTGGATTTTTCTGTCCCATGATGTATATTTAATAGCTTATGAGCAAATCTAACATCCCAATCATTGAGGAGGGCAGCCTCGCGCTTTATCTCAAGGAGATAAGCAAGCTCCAACCGCTGACGTCGGAGCGGGAGGCGGAGCTGGCTACGGACATCAAAAAGGGCGACCAGAGGGCGCTTAATACGCTGGTTAAGGCAAATTTGCGGTTTGTGGTGAGCGTGGCGCGCAATTATCAGAATCAGGGCATGTCGCTTTGCGACCTGATAAACGAGGGCAATATGGGGCTTGTCAAGGCCGCAAAGCGGTTTGACGAGAAGAAAAACTTCCGGTTTATCTCGTACGCGGTGTGGTGGGTGAGGCAGGCTATTTTACAGGCTTTGGCCGAGCAGTCACGGATTATGCGCCTCCCGCTCAACAGGGCGGGCGCAATCCATAAGATAAGCAAAATGCAGATTGAGCTCGAACAGCGCTTCAACAGGCAGCCAGACACCGCCGAAATCGCCCGAGAGCTCTCCATGTCCGAGAGCAGCGTGCAGGAGACCATCACCATCTCCAACAGCCACGTATCGCTCGACGCGCCCATAAAGGACAACAACGGCTCCACGCTCATCGACCTGATCATAAACACCCAGGACGGCAGCGGCCCCGACGAAAACATCCGGGCGATGTCAATGAACGAGGAGATCAGGCAGATGCTCGACGCGCTGACCGAGCGGGAACGGGAGATAATCAAGCTGTATTTCGGTATAGATCAGGACAACGCCTACACGCTCGACGAAATTGGGCGCAAGTTCAAAATCACGCGCGAGCGCGTGCGGCAGATAAAATCCAAGGCGCTCAGCCGCCTGCGAAACGCGCAAGGCGTGTCAGCCACGCCGCGCCGCAGGGTACGGGTACACAAAAGATAGGGCGGTATCGGCCGCCCGCGTTTCGTACACCGCAAAATCGGGGTGACACAATAAACATTGAGGGGGAGTATTCATTATGACGGGTAAGATCAAGGTTTTTGCCGCTACGGCTGTTTGCGTGGCGCTAGTTTTGGCGTGCGCTTCCACAAAAACCGTTCATTTGGATTTCAACAACGTTCCAGATAACGAGCGTTGCGATTACATGAAGGATGTTTGCAGGGACGCCGAGCGTTTTGAGGCGCAGTTTGAGCAGATGGGCAGGGACGAGCGGCAAGACGCCAGGACGATTCTGAACGCATATATCCAGCAATGCGCCGACGCGCAGGCGATGTGCCAGGCAACAATGCGGGAATAACGGTTGGGGGGGTATCCGATGATTAAGACTGTAAAAATAATCCTGGCCGCCGCGTTCTTCGCGGGATTTATCGCGTCATGCACCGCCTCCAAAACCGCGCGTGCCCCCACCCCCGTGAAGCCCAAAGAGGGGATCACAGCCCTCCCGCCGATACCCATCGACACGGTGAGCATCGTCATAACCCCGCCCTTGGAGATCGACCCCAGCAGGTTCATTGATGGTGACATGAGTTTTGGCAGTCAAGTGGAGAGTGTTGAGTTTGAGACGCTGGATGGTGACGACGGGTTCGCCCGGATGGAACCCGGGTCGGGCCCCATTTCCGGCGGCAGGGCGACGATTTATCTCCAGCGCGGATTTTTGGACGACGCCGTCGCCGACCTTGTGCGTATGAACCCGTTTGGCGACGACGGACAGGGGCGCAGGATTTTTAATGTGACCGATTCCACGCACAGGCGGCTTGAGCTGACGATGGCGGGGGAAGTGCGGCGCGCCAACGGCCAGCGGATGACGTCGCTTGATTTCATAGAGCTTTGGTCGCGCTTCATAAAGAGCCGCCCCGCGCAAGGTCTCGCGCTCTTCCGCAACGTGCAGGGCGCGGAGAATTACATAAAGGGGAAAGACCCGCTCGTTAACGGTTTTAGCGCCGCCGATGAGCACACGATAAGGATCCGCTTCGCCAAACCCGACCCTTTCGCGTTCCAAAGGCTGGCTTCACACAAGCTCGTAGGCGGCCCGTTTATGCTTGGTGTCTACTATTCCGGCGGAATACGGGGCGCCGAAATGAGGCTTTTGCCAAACCCAAACAGCCTGCTCGGCACCGCGTTTCTGAAAGAATGCATCGTACAAATGGGCGGCGACCCTGACCCGCTGATGTCGTTCTCACAAGGCCAATACTCGGCAATGACCCTATATTCACTCTCCGACCTCCAAATCGCAAGGACGGAACTTGAGGGCAGGGCGACGCTTCACGGGCTCCTATCAGACCGGTATTTCCTCTCCTGCAAATCTGAAGACGGCCACGTCCGCCGATTCGTCCGCGGGGTCGTGGACGGCGGGGAGATACTGAGAAACGCCGTAAGGGCCGAAGGCGGGCCGATCCGCAGCGTAGCGCAAGCCGAAACAATGGATTTTCCCGGAGTCCGCACCCCCGTCCCGCAGTTGCCAAGACCGTTCAGAATAATTTACCGAACCGACGATCCGGTATCAAGAATCATCGCCGAAAGAACGTCCGTAGACCTCAACAACGCCGGTATGCCTTCTGAAACCATTCCCAAAAACGCCGAAACGTACGAGGCATCTCTTGTTAACAATGATTATGACTGCGCCGTCGGCTGGGTATCAGAAACAATCCTGACCGACCCTACCGAACAACTGCACCTGGCCTCAATGTGGTTTGACGACGAAACAGACCCGCAAATCCGCCTGCGCGAACATCGGGAGATTCCGTTATTTTCCATCAATAACTACTTGTTGCTCAGAAACGACATCAGGCTGCACGATGACAGGATAACCGGAATATGGGCTGACGCCGAGATAACAATTATAGACGATTGATATAATTTTTCCAAAACGGCGCTCCAATTTGTTATTTTTGTGTAATGGAAAAACTTGAAGGCGCCATAGAAACCATCACATACCAGAACGAGGACACCGGGTTCTGCGTCCTGCAGTTGTTTACAGCCGACGGGCTCTGCACTTGCGTGGGTACCGCGCCCATGGTACGTAAGGGGCTTAATGTTGCTTTGAAAGGGAGCTGGGCGCAGCATAAGCGGTTTGGCAGGCAATTTAGCTTTGAAACTTACGATATCACGCGACCGACCACGGTAAACGGGATTACGCAGCTTCTCGAGTCGGGGCTGATAAGTAACATCGGCGCGGTGCGCGCGCAGGCCATTGTCGAAAAATTCGGGCTGGATACGCTTAAAGTGCTCGACGACGATCCTGACAGGCTGTCCGAGGTATCGGGCATCGGCATGAAGACGCTTAAAAAAATTAAGGAATCGTGGGCACAGCAGCGCCATATCCGCGACCTCGTGATTTTTTTGCAGGAGTACGATATATCAGTAGCGACAGCCAACCGCATCTATAAGGCTTACGGCGCGGAGTCCAAGAAGCGTATATGCGAAAATCCGTATTCGCTTATAGACGACGTGTGGGGAATAGGGTTTATCAAGGCCGACGCCATAGCCGTTAAACTCGGGTTTGACGCGCAGTCCTACAAAAGGATAAAGGCGGGGCTAACGTTTGCCTTGCAGGAAGCGGCGGCGAACGGGCATACCTATCTCCCGAAAACAGACCTTGAGACAATTTCGGCGGAGCTTCTGAACGTCGACGCGGAGCAGGTTGTTTACACGCTTGAC
>JAITFQ010000020.1 GCA_031281225.1 Chitinispirillales bacterium | reverse complement strand
CTATTTTCACTCCGGGATGCTTACTCGTGCTACTCCTCAGCAATAACTTTACAAGCAGCGCAGTAAGAAGTGTGTTAAGAATGAGTGTCACCAGAATACCCAATAACAACACTCTATAGTTGCTATCAAATGAAGAGGCAATCAATACTCCCCACGCATAAGTCAATAAGTAGGCTAGTAAAGAAACTATTTTAGTCGTTGATATATTAGCACCTTTCAGCGGACAAAAATAGTTAAGGCACTCATCCGCACTCCCTTTATTAGCGATAACAAAATACACCCTATCTTTTTTATCAAGCCAAGTATTCTGTTCGTAGTCATTTATAAGCGTAGCAAAGTTGGTAATCCAATAATGGTATCCTTTGCTGGAACAATAGAATAAAAATGCAACGATATAGCCCAGCAACGCTACCATTCCCTTTTCAAGGCTATGCCCGTCGTTTCCAAGTAAACTATAGTATCCAACAAATAAACCGCCGCTAATCGTTATAAAAAACGCCATCCAAACATTGTATTGCGTATAATGGTAGTTCCTTGCGGCTATGAGATACTCATAACGTTTTGTTTTTATTCCATCGTTTTCCATCAAAACCCCTTTGCTATTGATAAAAAGTAAAAATCGCGCAAAACACCATATCTTGCGCTAAACCTTGTATGCAAATTCATTTACTGGCAACAACGAAGCCTCGACTGGAAATATTCGAGGAGGCTGGTTTCAATTAACCGTTCAGTTAAATGGAGCAGTAAAAGTGTTTTGTGGTGCTGTAGAAGATGCAGTAAAAAGTAAGGCGGTATTGATGAAGTAGATGTGTGACGCAGGAAAAAAAGTGGCGCATTTAACCCAACCCTTTTTTGCGCCACCTTCCAACATATTGAAGTAACATATTGGCAATACAAAAGTCAAGATTTTTTTTGGTTTTTTTCGGGAGCAACGCGCACCGAACAGCCGACCTAATCCGGTGTGTCCACCGTGTTTATCGGGGCGATGTCAAATTTCCGATATAAAGATTGGTGCCCCGCCGCGGAATAACGTATATTTAGGATACGTATAGCGCCTCGATCTAAAAAATTGGAGAAAATGCTGATGACAGCACAGCCCCAAAAACGTCCCGTACGTTTTTTTAACACGACCGGCCCGTGCCAGCCCTGGGATCACTACATGTTGCCGCCGGCCGATCGGCTCGTTGGCGCTCAATTGGACCGATACATCCGGGACAACCTTTACTGGGCACTCCACGCACCCCGGCAAACTGGCAAGACAACATTTTTGCAGACATGGGCGCGGGAGATTAATGCCGGTAGCGAGGCCGTGGCCTGTTATGTGAGTCTCGAGAGCTGTCAGGGGATAACCGACCGTGATAATGCGATGATCACTATAAGCAAGGCGATCTGTGCGTTTGCTAAGAAAGCAGGGCTTCCCGTGCCGGAGGTATCGTTAAACATGCCAAAGCTCTTATTGGATGATACGATGCACAAATGGGCAGAACAGGTCGCGCCCAAGCCGTTAGTTATACTCTTTGACGAGGTCGATGTGTTAGAGGGGGAGCCGCTCATCAGCTTTCTGCGCCAGTTACGTAGCGGTTTTGCTGACCGTGGGCCGGGAAAATTTCCAACCTCCGTCGCCTTAGTCGGCATGAGGGACTTAAGGGATTACATCACCGCGGCTAAAGAAGGCATTGCGCCGAATCCGGGGTCGCCATTCAACATCAAACGCGCTTCGGTTTTTATATCCAATTTCACCAAAAAGGACGTAGCAGCCCTTTTCGTGCAGCGAACCGCAGAAACCGGACAGGAAATCGCTGCCGAAGCGTTGGATTATGTGTATGAGCAATCATGGGGACAACCCTGGATAGTTAACTCACTCTTTGAGCGCGCTACCTCCTCAATACTCAACGAAGACGACTACCAGACCGTCACCCTCAATCACATTATGGTCGCGCAGGAACAGATGATTCTTGCCCGCGAAACGCACCTTGACGCGCTAAATGTGCGCTTGAACGACCCAAAAATCAGGCATGTGGTCGAAACAATCATGATAGGGGACTGCGATCCGTCATTTGGAGAAGCCGACCCGGCGATAGAGTTGGCCAAAGACCTCGGCCTTATCAAGTGGGATACCGCTACCGGTTTCACCATATCGAATCCTATCTACGAAAAGATACTGACCCGCTATTTGAATTCCGGCTACCACAACATGATGCCGCCGCCCTCCACCTGGCGTTGGCAGACCGCGGACGGGCGGCTCGATATGGACTCACTGCTCAAGGAGTTTCAGACGTTTTGGCGGCGATTTTCAGAAAAATGGGAAGAGAAGTCTGACTACACCAAAGCCTTTCCGCACCTGTTGCTGACGGCGTTTCTCCAGCGCCTGACCAATGGCTGCGGCCGTGTAGAGCCCGAATCCGCTGCGGGCCGTGGCAGGATGGACTTGTTCGTGGAATATCAAGGCGACAAATTCATCATAGAGATCAAGCTCCTCCGCGACCGTGACAACCCGAAGGAAATATTAGAGGAGGGGTTAGAGCAAATCGCCGCCTACCGCGACAAGACCGCCGCCGGAGCGCCGTCGTACCTTATGATTTTCGACCGCCGCGAAGAAACCAAAAAAAAACAGTGGGACGAGCGTATATCCTGGGAGACAGTAGAGGAGGTGGCGGTCGTGCGGTGTTGATGTGCCGGGGGTTCCTGCCAAAATCGTAACGCGGTTCACAGAAAGGATTTTTTATGGAAAATAAATTGGCCGAAAAGGCGATGGAATTTTTTACAGGGTTTTTGTGCCAAACATACCGCAAGACGTTTTGCGAAGATGAGATTAGCGGCAAGTTAGTCGATTTTGCCCGCGAGCGGGGGCTTTGGGTCAGCCAGGGCAAGGTTAAGAAGAATGTTATAATTCGTAAAGAGGGTACGGGTAAGTACCGGGACGCGTCTTGCCCGGTCATTTTGCAGGCGCACATGGACATGGTTTGCGTGTCAAAACCTGTTGTGGCGGATGCTTTCGCGGAGGGCGTCGCGCCGTATTATCCCGACTATCCCGATAAAAACAGAATGATGGCAAAGAGCGTCAGGTATCCCGATGTGGAGACGTCGCTTGGGGCAGACAACGGGATCGGCGTCGCGGCGATATGCGCGCTTTTGGACTGCGGGGGGGATATCGACCACCCGCCGATTATAGCGGTTATCACCGTGGAGGAGGAAGATGGCATGGGCGGGGCCGACGCGATGACGTATGAGGAGATAGCCGAGGCGGCGATCGGGCTTAATTTGAAGAGGGCGAAGTTTATAAATATTGATAACGGGCACGACGGCGAATTTTGCGTGGGATGCGCTGGTGCTTTGAGAGAGATTATTACATTGCCCGTTGCGCGGGACGGCGCGGCGCCGGCAGATGTTGATTTTTACACGCTCTCTGTTTCGGGGCTTGCGGGGGGGCACTCGGGTATATGTATTCACGAGGGGCGGGCCAACGCCAATATTTTGCTCTGCGATGTTTTGCGGAGGCTGGCGGAGGCCGGCGTAGATGTGTCGCTTTTTTCATTTGAAAAATGCGGCGGCGCGCCGAATGTCATCCCCGCCTTTACTTCGGCGGTAATCGCGGTGCCGTCGGGTCAGAAAGAATTGTTAATTACGCAACTGTCGTCAATTGAAAAAAATCTCGCGGATCAATATTTGACGACCGACCCCGGCCTCAAAATCGAGGCGGCCCCCCGCCGGGAAGAGCCCGCTGCCGCGCCGTACAGCATCAATACCCTGTCCTCACTACTCTCACTTGTCAACGCGCTGCCAAACGGCGTTATCGCCTGGGATACAAACGCGGGCGGGGGAGGGGAGGGGCGTTTTGTTGAAACGAGCAATAACCTTGGGATTATTGAGGATTTCGCGGATAGCGTTTTGGTGACGTGTATGACAAGAAGCTCTGTCGACACGGCAAAATACAGGGTTGCGGACGAGATGAAAGCGTTGTGCGCGGCTCACGGGGCGGTATTTGAAACCGGTTCAGATTCGCCTGGTTGGGTTTATAAAAAAGAAAACCCGCTCCGCGACCTGTTTTTGAAAAAATACATGGAATTGTTCAAATCCGAAGCGGTTGTGTTAGCAACCCACGCCGGTTTGGAGTGCGGTTATTTCGCGCGGAAACTTGGCGATATCGACATGATCGCCTGCGGCGCGGGGTCGACGGGGATACATGGCGTCGAAGAGACGCTTTATACGGATACCGTGCCTAAACTGATGAGGCTGCTTGCCGCGGTTTTGGAGGATTACTGCGTGTAGCCGAAATAGTTTCTGATAAATGCCGTAAATGCCCTGTCGAAATCGCCGCTGTACGACAGTTCCCGGTTGCGTTTTGAGTTGTTCAGTTCAAGCCTCTGCCACCTTTTTGCCTGAGTGATGAGTTCCTGCGTGGTTATCCGCAGCACCATTATTCTGTCTTTCTCGGTTTGCCACATTCTTATCCGCGCGTCGGATTTCGGTGAGTTTAGCGAAGCGTCGAAGTCGTCTTCGCGTACCAGCGCGGCGCGTGGGAGCGCGTCGGGGGAATCTCTAGCGGCGCATATCATCACGTGGAACCCGCGCAGGAAGCGCGGCAGGAAAGCGTCAAGGTAGAGCGCACGCCCCCAATCTTCGTTTCTGAGGATGCTTTCGAATATCTCCAGCGTGGCTATGAGGGTGCGGGTGACCTGGTTTATCGTTTGAGCTTCAAAGTCGGAGAGCTGGAACGTCCTTCCCGCCTGTTCGCGGTAGACGGTGGTTTGCCCTCTTCTATTGACTTGCATATCGTCGCCCGGAGCGATTACGCTGTAAGCCCCGGACTCATCAAAAAAAATCCTTACCTGGTTGTACTGCCTTCTCTCCGGATCAAAAGTGATATTAATTCTCGCGAGCGGCACTCTAAAAGGGGAACGCGGCATCAAGGCTGTTTGGGACTGAGCGTTAGGTGGCGCAGGGTCGTTGCCGTAAGAGATGGCGGCGGCAAACAAAATTGCGAGACACGAGAGAAACCGCTTCAAAATCTGCCCTTTCATTTACCCGGCGGCTGCCGCCCGGGCGCCATTCCCGAAAAAAAGTTGGCGCCGGACAGCGGCAGCGTTAACGCCAAAATCAAAAACTCTACGCTCCACTCTCCTCCGCAATCAGCATTACCTGCGGATCAAGCTTCAGGTGCAGGCTGGCGGGGGAAGGGAAGATGTCGTGGTCCTTAACCAATTGCAAATGTACGTACCCGTCACGCGGCGCCATCAGAATAAGAATCGCTGTGCTTGCCATGAAAGCCGAAAGCGCCAGCGGGACGCCCTTGTCGTCCTTCTCTGGCGCATCACGGTGCGTCGTGGCGCTGAACCAAAGTTCCACCTGCAGCTCCTCTGCGAAGGCTTTGAACTCGGCGAACTCCCCGGCGTTTGATTTGGAAAAATCGTAGCCGTCGACAACCACTACGTCGGTCGCGAAATCTCCGTCCCGTATCATGGATTTGAGGCTGCTCAAAATTCTGCAAATTGTCAACCCGTCCTGCTTGAAATTCATGATCACCCTGTTCTTTGTGATCCGGTCGTAGATATCCATGGCGCCGCCCACCTTGTATCGGTTTGCGATCTCCTTAAAGATATTATCGTACCAGGAAACGATGTTGGCGGTATTGGCCGCGAACGAAACGTGGATGATGTTTTTCCCCTGAATAAGCTGGTCGGTGGCGATATGGACAAGGCAGGCGGTTTTCCCGACGCCCTTACGCGCCGCGATTATGCCGATGTTGCCCTTGCCAACGCCGCCGCACGTGGATTTTTCCAAAATACGCAACGGGCTTCTTGATATTAATTCCTGATCAATCATAACTGTAATTCCCCTATTCTCGTTTGCAGTCCATATTAGTAATATATTAATGTGTATACGCAATATGCAATAAATTATTGCACAAATGTATACGGCCCCCTTACCCCTTCTTTTTCTTATCTTCCAAATGCTCTTTTTTCAGCTGCTCCGCGATGCTCGACGGGACTCTGCTGTATTTCAAAAACTCCATTGTAAACTCCGCCTTGCCCTGCGTGAGCGAGCGGAGCACCGTCGAGTAGCCGAACATCTCGCTTAGAGGGACTTCCGCTTCAACCGTCGAGAAGTTGTCCTCTTCCGTGGTGGAAACGATGATGCCGCGGCGCTGGTTTACGCTGCCCAAAACGCTGCCCTGAAACTCGGTTGGGGTTTCGACGAACACTTTCATTATGGGTTCGAGGATTTCAGGCTTGGCCTTTTCAAACGCCTGCCAAAACGCGCCGATGGCGGTCTGCTGGAACGCCATGTCCGACGAGTCGACCGGGTGCGAGTTGCCGTCGTCGATCGTCACCCTCACGCCGACGATGGGGAAACCGATCACCCTGCCCTTGGGGAGGCACGCCTTAAAACCCTTGTCGCAGGCGGGGATGTATTCTATGGGGATTACACCGCCCTTGATATTGTCTACAAATTCGTAATCCTGCTCGCTGTTCGGTTCGAGTGTCCCCGCCACGCGCCCGTACTGGCCCGCGCCGCCGGTTTGTTTCTTGTGGGTGTAGTCGAAACGCGCCGCTATGGTTATCGTTTCGCGGTACGCCACCTGCGGCATGCCGGTTTCAAGCTCCACCTTGTACTCGCGCCGCATACGCTCGATGTAGACATCAAGGTGCAGTTCGCCCATTCCGCGGATGATGGTCTCGTTTGATTCAGGGTCGACGAACGTCTTGAAAGTCGGGTCCTCTTTCGTAAACCTGTTGAGCGCCTTTGACATGCTGTCGGCGGACTTTTTGTCGGAAGTTTTTATGGCGAGCGATATAACCGGCTCAGGGACGAATATCGACGTCATCGCTAAGTTCAGCCCGTTTTCGGTAAACGTGTCGCCGGAAGCGCAGTCTATCCCGAATAGCGCGACTATGTCGCCGGGGCCGGCGCCGGTTATGTCTTCCATGGACGAGGCGTGCATCCTTATAAGGCGGCCGACTTTGAACCGCTTGCCGCTGCGGGTGTTTGTCAGTTCGCTGCCTTTCTTTATGGATCCCTGATATATCCTTATATAGGTAAGCTGCCCGTACTGCCCGTCTTCCAATTTGAACGCCAGCGCGATCATCGGCGCCGCGGGGTCGTTTTTGAGGGGGACGGGCTGCTCGTTGTTGTCGAGGTCCATCGCGGAGTTTTCAATCTCGGTGGGGTCGGGCAGGTAGCTGACGACTGCGTCGAGCAGCTTCTGTATGCCCTTATTCTTGTAAGCCGAGCCCATGAAAACCGGGGTAAGGCCGAGCGACAGCGTGCCGGTTCTGACGGCGGTCATGATCTGCTCGACGGTTTCCGTCCCTTCAAGGTAGCTCTCCGCCAGTTCGTCCGAATACATCGATACGGCGTCGAGCATCACTTCGCGCTTCTTTTGCGCGTCTTCGAGAAATTCGGCGGGTATCGCCTCTTCGCGGATGTCTTCGCCGCTCTTGCCGTCGAAGTATATCGCTTTCATCGTCACTAAATCGACGACGCCCGAGAGCTTTTCTTCTAACCCCAGCGGTATCTGCATCATCACCGCGTTGTGGCCGAGTTTGTCGCGCAGCTGCTGTGTGACGCGGTATGGGTTCGCGCCGGAGCGGTCGCACTTGTTGATGAAAGCGAGCCGCGGCACCTTGTACCTTTTGAGCTGCCTGTCGACCGTAATGGATTGCGACTGCACGCCGCCCACCGAGCACAGGACGAGGATCGCCCCGTCGAGAACCCTCAGCGCGCGCTCCACCTCTATGGTGAAGTCGACGTGCCCCGGTGTGTCGATAACGTTGATCGGGTAGTCGCCCCACGTGACGTTGGTTGCCGCCGACGCGATGGTTATCCCGCGTTCGCGTTCAAGTTCCATGGAGTCCATGGTCGCGCCGACGCCGTCTTTGCCCTTTACCTCGTGAACGGCGTGGATCTTGTTGCTGTAGAACAGGATACGCTCAGTCAAGGTAGTCTTGCCGGAGTCGATGTGCGCGCTAATTCCGATGTTGCGCATTTTTTTGATGTCTTGAACCATAAAAACGCCTTCTTCCTTATTGTGTGTAAAAATTGACAATCTCTAAAGATAATATATTTGTGAAGAAAAAGTCAAATTTTTTTATTGTTTCATAATTTTTCAAATAAAATATTTACTGGCACGGCATCATTTATATTTATAGATTATGCGATCAATACTATTCATAACAGTAACGGCGGCCCTGTTTCTCCTTGCCGGCTGTCACCCGTACTTCAACACGTTCTACAACGCAGAGGAGGCCTTTACGGCCGCGCAGAGGGATCACGCCAAATTTATGCGGCGGTTCCCCGACAGCCTTGTAGTGACCCCTCCGGCTTCCGCCGTGGGCGGTTACGACCGCGCCATTGAAAAGTCGCTTAAAATGATGGAGGTATACCCGCGTGAGGTCAAGCGTCAGGACAGGGCGCACTATCTCATGGGGCGCTCCTCCTTTTACAAGATGGATTTTCCGGTGGCGATAGGGCGTATGCGTGATATGCAGACGGCGTTCCCCGAAAGCCCGCTCGTGCCGTTTTCGCAGATTTACGTTGCCAAGTCACACATAATGATGGATAATCTCGCGGTTGCGGAGGAGATACTGCTCGAACTTTTAAATACGCACCCGCACCTTGATAAAAATCACGAGATTACCATGCTTTTAGTTGAGATTGCCCTGCGGCGCGGCGCACGGTCGCAGGCGCTTGAGCTCCTCGAAAGGGTAGGCCGCGGGACGCTTTCCCTGGAGAGACGGATCAACGTTATACTGCGGATGGCGGATTTAAACTTCGATTTGCGTCAGTTTCAGACCGCGCTCAACCTGTTGAACAGCGTACCGAGAAGCAGGAAACTGTCGTATTTGATGTACAGGACCGACCGTTCCATCTACTTTTGCCACGACGCGATGGACTCGCACGAAGCAGCCCTCGCCCATCTAATAACGATGCGGAGGAACCGCCGTTACGCCAACCACAGGTACGAAATAATGTACTATCAGGCCATGACCTTGCGCCGGATGGGGCGGGTTGACGAGGCGATGGCCCTGCTTTACGAGATCAGGCGGATGTGTGAGAGGGGGGCTTCCGGCGGGGCCGCCGGAGGCGCCGTGCTGTCATCGAACCTCTGCGGGCAGGCCGCTTACGCGCTGGGGCTTATCTATCAGGAAAGGGGTCAGTTTGACAGGGCCGAGGAGGCTTTTGCCGCCGCCGCGGGCTTGGAGGGTTCGAGCGCGTCGGCGCGGCTTTGGGCGCTCAAAAGGTTAAAGGAGTTGCGGACGCCGGACGATTCGGGGCAGATTTCGCCGGAGTCGCGCTACATGATCGCGGAACTTTTTTACTTTGAACTGGAAACGCCCGACTCGGCTTTCGTCTATTTCTTGGAACTCGCCTCCGCCCCCGACGCCGAATCGATGAGGCCGCGCTCGCTTTTGGCCGCGGCGGTGACGGCAAGGCACAGACTGGGTGATATACCGACGTCGGACAGCCTGCTTAATATCATTTTGGATGAATTTCAGGATACGGAGTACGCCCGCAGGGTGCAGATTGAGCTTGATGTGGAGATTACGGTGGTGACCGCGCGGGACAGGGCCGAGCGCGCGTTCAGGGCGGCCGAGGCGCTCGTGGCGAACTCGCCGGTTGACGCGGTTAAGGCGTTTTACGATATACATTTGGAATTTCCCGATCTACCCATCGCCGCGAGGGGCCTGCACGCCGCCGCATGGGTTACCGACAACGTATTGCAGAGAAACAGGGCTGCGATAACCCTGTATGAAGAATTGTGCGAAAAATACTCCGAATCCGAATACTGTTTGAGGAGCGCCGCGCCGCGCGTATCAATCGCCCGCGATTCGATGGAGGTCCGAAGGCAGAGGAGGGAGGCGGCGCAGGCCGCGGCGGACTCGGCCGCGATCGGCGACAGCGTCAGTATCGGGGTTGATATTGATGCTGACAGTACCAGCGCCGGCGGTACTGTTGACGACAACCTGATTGATCTTGACGACGGCGATACTGATACGGTTGGTACCGTTGATACCGCCGGTAATGCCGATGATGTTGATGATGGCACTGTTGCGGATACCGAAGCGGATACCCCGCCGGATGACGTCAATACCGATACCGGCGTGGATACCGGTACCGATGCGGCGGACGGCGGCCCGTAAATAAAAATTACGGCAAATCGCTATTACTATGATATATATTTATAAATTCTGACCACCATACCAATAAAAAATACTCATCCGAAAGGGAAAGTAAAAATGTCGTTCTCAAAGATTTCACAGGCGTTTACAGTAACGGTTCTCTGCGCCCTCCCCCTGCTTGCGCAGGACGGCGGCGAGCAGCTTCCCCCGCCCCCCGGCCTGTTCGGCGGCAATTTTCTGTTTATCATGTTAGCCATGATCGCCATCATCTACTTTATCATGATCCGCCCCGAGCAGAAGCGGCAGAAGGAGCGGCAATCGATGCTTTCCGCCCTCAAAAAGGGCGACAAAATTCTGACTGTGGGCGGGATTGTCGGCGTTATCACCAGCGTCAAGGACAATACCTACGTAATCAAGAGCGGTGAAGGGGCCGTGCTCGAAGTTACCAAATCGGCGATTCAGAACGTCATGGGCGATCCCAAGGCCGCCGGGGAAACCGTCAAAAATTCCAAAGAGATTGTCAAGGATATGAAAGACGCCGACAAGGATGAGCCCGACGGCAAGGAGAGCAGGTAAAAAGTGCTTAAACTTCACTGTTACGGCGAGCCGGTTCTCAGGAAGACGGCCGCGCCCGTTGAAAAGTTTGATGAGGAACTCGGCGACCTCGCCGCCGCGATGCTTGAAACGATGCGGCGTGAGGACGGCGTGGGCCTTGCCGCGCCGCAGGTGGGCGTGTCCGTCAGGCTTATCGTTATCGACACGGGCAGCGGCGCGCCGGAGGAGCCTTACGTGCTTGCCAACCCAGAAATAATAGAAGCTTCCGATGAAAAAATGACTGAGGACGAGGGCTGTCTCAGTCTGCCGGGGATCACTTTTACTGTAACCCGGCCCGCACGGGTTACAGTGAGCGCGCAAAATGAGAAAGGCGAGCCTTGTGTAATAAAAGACGCCGAGGGGCTTCTCTCCAAGGCTTTGCAGCATGAGCTTGACCACCTCAACGGCATCCTCTCCGTAGACCATGTTTCGTCTATCCAGCGTACTTTGCTTCGCGGTAAACTCAAGAAAATCAAGGAGCGGCATGGCTAGGATTTTTTATTGCTTTACGCTGCTTTACGTTGCTTTCGCCGTTCTTAGCTGCTCCGGCAAAATCATTGTGCCAGCTCCCCCCCCCGCGCCTGTCGGGCCTGTTCCCGCGGAGATTGAGGCGGAGAGCCCCAACGTGGTAATAGTTGACGGATTACACGCGGAGGAGGGGGATGATACTCTGTCGGTGTGGGTAGGCGCGGGTTGGCCGACCGGCCGCGCTACTGTCCGCACTCGCGATGTGGATTTCGCCCGGGCGTTTGAGGAAGACCCCGCCCCGCGCGATACCGCCGAGCGCGTGGCCCTGCCGCCGGGCGTGCACTCGTTGCGCTACCCCTCGTTTATCGTACGGAAACGCCCCGCGCGGGTGATGCTCAGGCGCGATATAAAGGAGGCGGCGATAAATACCACCGCGACCGCGCAGGTAAACGCGCCCGGTGAACGGATGACTTTCAGAGGGCGGATGAATATTGAAGCGGATGTGGGCGGGTCGGGAATGATAATCGCTACTGTCAACAGGGCGAGGAGGGAACTGCGCCTCCCCTGCACGCTCTTCGTAAGCACCGACGCCCACCCGCTGAAAATCGGCGAGAACGCTTACAGAGGCGCCCTGATTATTGTTCCGGAGGGGAGAAACTCCTTCACAATAATAAACCTGATTAACGTGGAAGATTACCTGCGCGGCGTGGTGCCGCTCGAAATCGGGAATTTGCGGGAGTCGGAGATTGAGGCGGTAAAGGCGCAGGCGGTTGCCGCCCGCACCTACACATACAAGAAAATGGCGGCGAACGAATCGAGGGTGTTTGACCTCGTATCCACTGTGGCCGATCAGGTCTACGGCGGGGCAAACGCCGAAACCGCGACGTCCGACATGGCTATCCTGATGACAAGAAACCTGATTTTAGCCTACGAAGGGGAGATCGTCCACGCGTATTACCACTCCACCTGCGGCGGGAAGACGGCGAACATTCAAGATGTATGGGGTGGGCAAAGCGTCCCGTACCTGCGCTCAATAGACGACATCGACAGGCGTGGCAGAGTCTATTGTTCGGGGGCAAGCTCGTTTACATGGACGGAAACTTGGCCCGAAAACCAGCTTGCGGGCATTATCAGGCGCCACTCGTCCGACGGGAACCTGACCCCGCCGTTCAGAGGCGGCCTGCGCAATATAGAGGTGCGGGAACGCCATAACTGCGGCAGGGTTAAAACATTGGTTGTAACCTCAAATAGCGGCGGAAGCGAACACACCGCCGGCGGCGACAAAATACGCTGGCTTCTGCGCCGAAACACGCCGGCGCGCCCGATACTGCGTTCCTCAAACATCAGAAACATCGCCATGTCGGGCGGCCAGGTGACAATAACCGGCGGCGGCCACGGCCACGGCATAGGCATGTGTCAGGTAGGAGCCATAGGTCGCGCGCGGGACGGGCAAAATTTTGAACAGATACTGCGGGCATATTACAGCGGGGCGTTCATAAGAACAGTTGTTGACAGCAGATAACTGTTTTGGGGGGCGGCAGGCCGCCGCCCGTGTTCACGTGCCGGCTATTGATTTGATATTATGCTGATACTTTTTATACTGTTAGTAACATCCATCCTGATTTCGTGCGTGTTCTCCGGTTCGGAAACGGGGTTCATCACGTGGAATCCGCTAAAAGTGTCCCACGCAGCCGCGCAGGGCGGGTTTACCCCGCGGCTCGCGATGCGGCTGATGAACAGCCGCGGGCAGTTGCTGTCGAGCGTGCTGGCGGGCAACAACATCTGTAACATAGCGTCGGCGCTGATATTCGTCAGGCTGTACGAGCGGATTGATCAGGCCGTGGCGCTCGACCTGTCGCGGATTCCGCTGCCGGAATCGATCTTCCTTACCCCTGTGCTGTTGCTTTTCAGCGAGATAATCCCCAAATCGCTCTACCGCACCTACCCGTTCCGCCTGACGATGAAGTCCATCCCGCTGCTCGCCGTTCTGTTCTTTGCGATGAGTCCGTTTTTCTGGGTATTGAATACGGCGCTCAAAATTTTTCACAGGCCCGGGGAACGCTCGTTTGAGTCGCAGGCCGCCGGCGTGCGTGAGGAGATCGCGCTTGTGGCGGTGGAGGGCGCGAAGCGGGGGACTATTTTTGAGGGGGCCGACCTGATAATGAAAAACACGCTGGATATGAAAGGCAAGTGCGTCGAAGCGATAGCCGTCGGATTGAACGATTGGAAGAAAAACCGCAAGGTATATAAAGCGTCGCAGATGATATCGGACTTCGGCAGGGATACTGGCGCCGGCGCGCAGGCCGATGAGATAGTTGTGTTTGACGATAATCTGTTGATCCCCATAGGCTACGTATCGCTTTTAGAGGCCGCGGCGTATAGGGAGCGCGGCGGTATGAAGACTTTGGCCTCAATAGTAAAACCTATGCCGCAGGTGAGAAGTGGCCTGGAAATTCTCTCATGCCTTGGGTGCCTGCCCGTAGGTGCGCCGCGATATCACTTGCTCCTTGACGGCGATACGCCTGTTGGGATACTGGATAAAATGGAACTGTACGGAGTCGCGTTCGTGGCGTGACCGGTGGCAATGCCGCGTGTACTTCTCTCGGTTGGTGTGGTTCTCGCGCATCTGCATTTTTTTGCAAAAAACACTTGACACACGCTCCCCATTATATTAGTTTGGTATAATGCACTAGACTATTTTCGGTACTTTGTTGATTTTCAAACCAGTGTGATACTATAATGATGTATATGGGTGCGGTTGTTAATTCGTAGCAGCCGCTGTAGCGTTTTTTTACTGACACTTAATATAGAAATTTAAAGAGCAAGTAGAAATATATGCAAAAAAATAAATGGAATTTTATCCTGACCGATTCCGACAAGCCGAAAGGTCTCGCTTCGGCGGGGTTGCCGGGGCTTTTCATAACGGTCTGCGTTGTGGCCGCCCTCGTCGGTCTCACCGGCTTTGCGCGCATAGTTTACCGTGGGGCGAGCTACGCTTTGGCGAAGTACGACGCCGCCGAGCAGCACCGCGAAAATACTAGACTCAAGGATCAGATTGAAAACCTCGAAAGATTCGTAAACCAAAAAACGGAAAGCATCGCCGAACTCGCGGCCTACGAAGACAACGCGAGGCTCAAGTACGGAATGGAGGCGATAAGCGGCGATGTGCGCAAGGCAGGGGTTGGCGGGTTCCCGACAAGCGAAGACATGCTCTATTCGTCGATGATGAGTGACCCGCTAATCCAAAAGGCGGAGTTGCTGCGCAATCAGGTTTCGTCGCTGAGCCATCAGGCCGAGTTGCAGGAGTCGACGTTTCTCCAAGTCACAAGCCACGCGAAAAAAGTACGGAGCAACCTTTCCAAGCGCCCCGCGATATGGCCGGCGGCCGGGCGTGTGACGTCAACATTCGGATACCGCTACCACCCGTTCAACGGGATGCGCCTAATGCACGAGGGGATTGACATCGCAAACAGCGTTTGGACGCCGATATACGCGACCGCCGACGGGCAGGTTTCAAAGGTAAGTTCATGGACGCACTTCGGAAACATGGTAAAAATCAGCCACGGTGCCGAGTACCTCACACTCTACGCGCACATGCAGAAAACGGTCGTGACGGAGGGGCAAATAGTTAAAAGAGGTGATGTAATAGGATACATGGGCAACACCGGAAGAAGCACCGGTCCCCACCTGCACTACGAAGTACACCGTAGCGGAAGACCGATAAATCCGATGCAGTTCATATTGCCGGTGGACCAAATTGTCGATTAATCAAAACAAAAGCGGGTGAACGCCGCCCGCCCGCCGCGCAAGAGATGTTTCGGTAGTTACAACTGCTTGAATTTTTCACGCGCTCCGTAGAGTTGCGAGATGCGGACGGACATTTTGTCGTCAACAACGGTGATTTCACCCTTGGCCAGCATCTTACTGCTGATGAAAACGTCGACCGGCTCGCCGGCCATGCTGTCAAGCCTGACGACTAGACCCTTCTTCATTTTCAAAAGGTCACGGATGCTCATCCTTGTCCGGCCGAGCTGGACGGTGATGGGGACGTTTACATCAAGAAGCATGTTTATGGTATTGGGCATTTTCGGTATCTCCTGTACTATATAAATCATAGATATCGGACAGCGGGAATATCAAGGAAACAATGGCCGATTTATATTTTGGTTTTGATTTTGATTTTGTTATTGCATATTCCTGTCCCCCGATATATTTTATTGTCTTGGCGGGTTGTTTCATTTCACGGAACTATTGGTTTACGGAAAACAGTAATGCTTGTACCAGTGGAAATATCGTCTTTCGCGGTCGAACCCCAAAAGTGCACGCCCATGGTCATCTTGAAAGAGACCGGCGGCGGTCGCTCTATCGCGGTTCCAGTCGGCCATGCCGACGCGAACGCGATCGCGATGCACTCACTGCGGGTTCAGGCCGACAAGCCGTTCACCGTTGACTTAGTGAAGATTGCCATAGAGCAGTTGGGCGGCTCTTTGTACAGGGCGGTTATCGGCGACATTGAGGATAACGCCTTTACGGCCTGTATAGTTCTCAGCGCCGCTTCTTCGCTCAAAGTGATTGATTGCAGGCCCTGCGACGCGATTACGCTCGCTGTAAAGTGCGGGGCGCCCATATTTGTAAGAGAAACTGTCTTTTTTAAACTGGAATCCGACGACGGGCTCTCCGAAGCCGAGCGGCTGCGGGAGCGCGTGAGGTTGGTTGATACCACCGAATTCGGCAAATATGTTTTGGAGTGAGGCGACATGATTAAAAAAAGAATTTTATCGGCCGCAGCCTTTTGTCTTTTGGCCGCGACAGCAGTTTCTGCCGCCGACGGCGGGTCACCGCTTTTTCATAAAGCGAGGGATTTCTACATTGCGGGGCAGATGGACTCAACGATAGTCCTTATCCGCGAGCACCTGAGAAGGCACGGGCGTGACCCGGAATCATTCACCCTTGTGCCGCTCGTTGTCGAGGCGTATATGCGCAAGGGTGAATACGCGCAGGTTCACCGCTTGCTCGACATGTACCGCCAAAAATTTCCCGACTCACCGTTTTTGCCGCGCCTCGCTTACCTTGAAGGGATAGCGCACGCGAGGGAGGCCAGGCCCATGCAGGCGCTCACGTCGTTCTCAATGGCGCTCCGCTTCGGAGTTTCGCCCGAATTGTTTGACCTGACGGTTGCCAATGTCGAAAATGTCTGCAACCGCTCCCTGAGCGTCGACGAACTATCTTCCCTTTCCCGCAGGGGCGAACTGCACCCCGCCATGCTCGAGATTATAAGGTTTTATGAGATACAAAAACTCCACGCGTCGGGTCAGGAAGTAAGGGCCGGGCACAGCGCGGAAGAGTTCAGGAGAATGTACCCGCGTTCCCGCTATGCAAGTCAGGTAAGGGAATTTCTCAACAGGGTTTCTAGAGGGCAGGGGAGAGGCGGCGCCATACAGATAGGGCTTCTCGCTCCGATGACCGGCGATGACTCGGACATCGGTAGATACATCCTTGAAGGTGTGAAACTTGCGATCGACAGCCATAACGCGCAGGCGCAAAACCAGCTCAGGTTCATAGTCTACGACACAAAGGGCCTGCCTGTGGAAACTGCGCTCAAATCAAAAGATCTGCTCCTGAAAGACCAGGCGCAAATATGTATCGGCCCCATCCTCTCCAATACCGCCGTCGTAAGCGCCGCCCTGTTTTCAGGCAAAGATATCGTCATGATCACCCCAACCGCCAACGAGGACGGAATCTCGACGCTTGGTGACAATATTTTTCAAATGAATATATCGCTCGGTACAATAGCTCAAAAACTCGCGCGGTACGCGGTCGACAACCTCAGTGTCCGCGAGTTCGCGATAATCGCGCCCAACAACGGGTTTGGCCACGCCATGGCCGAGGCGTTCAAACTGGAACTCGGCAGACGCAATATTGAAGTTGTGCACGAGGAATATTTTAACGAGGGGACGCACGATTTTACCCCTGTGCTGAGAAGGCTGCGCCATACGCTTATCCGCCGTCGCCTCGAAGCAATCGCCGCTGAGCGGGGCAACATGCAGAGAATCACTCAGATTACCCGCGCCGACAGCGTGAGGTATGCCGACTCGACGTTAGCCATAGGCGGGTTGTTTATGCCACTGTCAGATTATGAGGACGTAGTAAAACTAGCGCCGCAAGCTGTGTTCCACCGCATACGCACCCAGATGCTCGGGGCAGGCGGCTGGAGCGACCCGCGCGTGCCCGTTGAAGGCCAGCGTTATGTCACCGATGCCATAATAGCCGTAGGTTTCCAGCCCGACATGGAAAGTGACGATTGGAGGAATTTCAACGCCGCGTACAGAGCACGCTACAACTCCGAACCCAACCGCGTTTCCGCCATGGGCTACGATGCCGCGCGGCTTGCTATCCAGGCCGTCAACGAATCCGGCGGCGGGACGGATATCGCGAGATTGAAAAGAGCGCTCGCGTCTGTGCAGGGATACCACGGCTTGTCGGGGATAGTCTCTTTCGACCCGCAAACCGGCGCGAACAACGAAGCGACAATCATGAAAGTCACTGAGTCCGGATTTATGCGCGTTAAATAAACGTCTGATTTTCATAGGGGCGGACTGTGTTCGCCCGTTACCGCAGGAATCGACGAAGGAGGCTGACAATACAATATGAGAAAAATACTGTATTTCATAATTGAAGCGTTCAGAGGCCTCTACCAGGCCAAGCTGATGACCTTCGTATCCATCATGACCATTACCGCAACCCTGTTTTTAATCTACGGCGTATTTACTGTCCTGATGAATGTCGATGAGGTACTCAGGCAGACAGGCGAACAGGCCGACGTAGTGGTATATCTTACCGAAAGCGCGTCGGCAGACGAAGCGGTTCAGGCAGAGCTTATCGACGCGATAGGAAAAATGCCAGAAATCAGAGAAGCTGTGTTTCTCAGCAAAGATAGTGCTTGGAACAGGGTCGAGGCACTCTACGGCTCGGAGATGCTTGAAGCCGTAGACGAAAACCCGTTCGCCGCGTCGTTTGACATCACGCTCTACGAAGGCAGCCGCACCGCCGAAACCATTGCGGAATTGCAGGACAGGCTTTCCGCCCTCGCCGGCGTAGACGTGATACGCTACTCAAAGGAGTGGTTCGACTATATCAAAAGGCTGCGCGATCGCTTCTACATAATATCTGTGGTTGCCGGGCTCGTCATCCTGCTCGCGCTGCACTCCATTATCTCGAACACAATAAAACTGACAATATACGCGCGCAGGGACCTGGTAAGAAACATGCATTACGTGGGGGCGACCGACCTCTTTATCAGGATGCCCTTTCTGCTCGAAGGCATGCTCCAGGGGTTCATAGGCGGGGTACTCTGCGTATGCGCGATGGTTGCCGTCCGGTTCCTTTTATCAAACATATCAATAAATTGGTACTTTTCGTATCTCCCTTTTATCGTCATCACGGGGGTATTTTTCGGGTGGCTCGGAAGCAGGTTCGCGGTTCGCAAATTTTTGGTATAGCGGCAATAGCGCTTCTCGCGGTTATCATCACCGCGCCGCTTGCTCAGCAGCAGAGGGCCCAAAGCGTGCCGCCGGCTGCCGTTTCCGCTGTCGACAGGGACATCAGGCAGAGACAGGCCGAACTTGATACGATAAAGGCCCAGCTTGAGAGGGGGAGGGCAAGGTTTCGGGAACTGCAAAGCGAAGAGGGAAACTATCTCAGCCGTCTTGAACAGATTGAAAAAAATATATCGGTATCAGGCCGCTATATAGAAGTTGTGCAGGTGCAAATCGACACGACGGAGCAGGTGCTTGTACTCCTCGGCGATTCGCTGGTGAAAGCCGAGGAGACCCTCCACAACGCGCGGGAACGGATGAAGCGGCGCCTGCGCAGCGCTTACATGACGGGCGAGATGGGTGGTATAAACAGGCTGCAAATGCTCCTTACCGCGAGAAGCCCCACCGAATTCATCCACCGCGTCCGCTATTTTCAAGATTTGAGTAATTACGACAGGCGGCTTATGGAGTCTATACGGAACGGTATCATATCCGTAAACGATAAAAGAGCGTCGCAGGAGGAGAACAGGCAAACATTGCTGAGCCTTCTCGGCGAGAAGAGAAAAGAGCAGCAGGCGTTCGTTGAAGAGGAGGCGTCGCGCCGCGTTGTGCTTGAAGAGATACGCTCGCAAAAAGAGGTTTCCGCCGCGATGGTGGCGGAGCTTGAAGAGGCGCAGCGCGAACTTGACTCCATCATAAAAATGCTCGTGAGCCGGAGAAGAATTGTGGAGGAGGAAGAGGAGCGCAGGGCTGTCATAAACTTTGAAAGTAGAAAAGGAAAACTTGCCTGGCCGGTGACAGGCGAGGTGACAAGAAGATTCGGCAGGGTGGTGCACCCCGTTTACCGAACAGTAATCATGAACGAGGGAATCGACATCGCCGCGAGAAAAGGCGCGCCCGTCATAAGCATTGCTCCCGGCACCATCGCCCGCGTCAGTTGGATGCGCAGCCTCGGCCGGTTCGTCATCATCGACCACGGCGGCGGCTTCTTTACCCTGTACTCCCACTTCGACGAAATTATCGTCATTGAAGACCAAGAGGTAGCGGTGGGCGCCGAAATCGGCAAAGTAGGCGAGACCGGTACAGCTGGCGGACCCAAGCTACACTTCCAAATCAGACAGGCTACGGGGGCGCTTAATCCGGAAGAGTGGTTAGTGAGACGGTGATTTGCTGAAATTTGTACTACTTTTTAGAATACCCCTATAATCCAACCCCATCCCCTCCGCCAGCAACGGCAAAACCTGCGCCGGGCCTGCCGCCCGCGTGCCGGGAAACGCTGAAATCAGCGCCAAAATCGGCGGTTTTCAAAATCTTGAAAAAAAATAAAAATTTTACTTGCTTTATATTTACACCATTTAGTATCATTATAAATGGAAAATGTCTGAAAATGTCTAAAAATGGGTTAAGTTGGAGGTAAGATGACAAATTTTGTCGGCGGCTGCGATTATTCCGTTGATGCCAAGGGCAGAGTGAACATTCCGGCTAAGTTCCGGAAGGCGCTCTCACCGGAGGCGGAGGAGACGTTTATTATCGTGCGTGCGTCCGACAGAAGCCTTCAGGCATTCCCAAAAGATGTTTGGGATGAGCGCTATTCAAAACTCGCCGCGCTCCCCAAGACGCCGGAACATGTCAGGTTTTTGCGCGTACTATCTGAAACTTCGGCCAGTTCTACGCTTGACGTGCAGGGGCGGATTATGCTTACGCCAGATCTCATGGAATACGCCAAAATCGCTAAGGACGTGAAAATAATAGGCGGAGCGGGGTATATAGAGCTATGGGATGTCGCGACTTATACGGAATACAAGGCCGGTACGGATAATCAGCTTTTTGACCAGATGTGGTATGCGGTTGAGGATCAGTTGGCCAAGTTATGAGCGAAACTGAATACCATGTCCCCGTGCTCCTTGGGGAAGTGTTAGAATTGCTTGTAGGCGGCGGTGATATGGCGCAGCCGTCAATAAAAGATAGCCGAAAAGTTTACGTAGACGGCACGCTCGGCGGCGGGGGGCATTTCAGGGCGGTCGCCGGTGCGCTCTCGGGCAGGGATGGGGCGGGGGAGTGCGTAGTAATAGGGATTGACAGGGATCGGGAGGCTCTTGATAATGTACGGCGCGGCGGTTTGGGCGGTACCGGCGCGAAGGTGATCCTCGAGCAGTCGCGTTTTTCCGAATTTGATTCCGTTTTGCGGAAGCACGGCATTGACAGGGTTGCGGGGCTGTTGGTTGATTTGGGGGTATCGTCCCGCCAGATTGACGCTCCGGGGCGCGGATTTATGTATATGAGGGACGCGCCTCTCGATATGAGGATGGATCAGGGCGGCGGCCTCACGGCGGCGGAATTTTTGGAGCATAGTGACGAAGGGGAGCTCGCTCTTGTATTTGAAAAATACGGTGAAATCAGGAACGCGCGGAGGATGGCGGGGGTTATTAAGGATTATATGAGGCAAAAAAAAATCCTTACGTCCGCCGATCTGAAAGATTGCCTGACGCGGGAGTACGGCGCGAACTTAAAGATACAGGTTTTCGCAAAACTCTTTCAGGCGCTGCGTATCGCTGTTAACGGGGAGTTGGAAGAATTACGGTTGTTTCTTGATAAATCGGTGCGTTGGCTGGCGGAGGGGGGGAGGATTGCGGTAATATCCTACCATTCGCTTGAGGACCGGATGGTAAAAGAGTTTTTCCGGGCGGCCGAGGGAGCGTGTGTATGCGATCCTGGCTTGCCGGTCTGTAACTGTAACAGGCCTGTACTGTTGAAACGTGTAAACAGGAAGGCGGTAACGGCGTCGGATGAGGAGATAACGCTTAACCCCAGATCAAGAAGCGCTCGGCTGCGGGTCGCCGAGCGTACAAAGGAGGCGTGTTTATGAGAGATTTCGCCATTATTGTTTTGACGCTGGTAATGATGTTGGTAGTTGCCGGACAAATGGGTATTTATCTATAAAAATTGTGGTCTGATAAGCGGTAAACGTTGCGGAGGCTTGTCAATGACGAAGAAAAAATTGGGCAGGGAAGAAAAAAATGGCCAGCCTGTTGTGCGCCTGCGCAGCATGTTGATAGGGCTGTGCGTACTCGTCGGAAGCATCGCGTTACCTCTTGTGTTAGTCTGGAAGCAGTCTTATGTAAATCAGGTATCAATACGTCTTGAATACAAGGCCGACACGCTCGCGTCCCTGAGGCGCGAAATAACGTCGCTTGAGCTGGAACGCGGCCGTCTTTCGTCGCCGGCGCGCATAGAGCGTCTGGCGCGTGCGCGGGGTCTTGAGTATCCGGTGTCGGGGCAGCTTGAGGTTTTGGAGGTCAAGATGCCGCGGCAGAAGAAAAACAGGTGGATCGGCGGGTTTTTCACTTTTGTAAAGCAAACTTTTTCGGGGAAAAGCGGACGGTGAATCAGTACAGGGTAAGATTGACGATTATTTCGGTACTGCTTACGGTCTTTATGCTGGCGCTGGCGGCGAGGCTGTTTACCATACAGATTATAGATCACAAGAGATATGTGGAGAGAAGCATAGATCAGGTTCAGAAGCCTAGAATAATAGGCGCGAAACGTGGAAACATATACGACCGCAAGGGGAGGCAGCTCGCCGGAAGCGCCCCCGGGCGCATGGCGCTGAGCCTCGATATGCTTGGGGTGGAGGGCGGGGAGGGGCAGACGGTTTTGCAGCGCCTCTATCCGATGGGGGATTTGGCGGGGCCGGTTATCGGCTACGTGGGCAGGGACGGTTACGGGCTCGGCGGTATTGAGTTCGCTTTCGATTCATACCTTCGCGGGGAAGACGGCTGGGAAATGATGCACAGAGACGGAAAACAGAGAACGTACAGAAGAATAGGCCTGCCCGGAAAAGAACCGAGGGACGGCAGCGACGTGTATCTTACCATAGACGCGAATTTGCAAAAGATAGTACAGGCTGTGCTCAAACAAACCGTAGATTCGCTCGGCGCGAAGGGCGCGATGGCTATTGTGATGGATCCGCATACCGGCAAGATTTTGGCGATGGCGAACGAGCCGTCGTTCAACCCGAACATCGCCACGACGGTGAGGCTTGCGGACAGGCTGAACAGGTGTATAAGCCAGGTGTACGAGCCGGGTTCGACATTTAAGGCGATGACCGCCGCTATCGCGCTGCAGGAAAATGTGCTTGGCGAGAACGATTTGGTAGACGGCAACAACGGTGTGTTTGAGATATACGGACAGGTGATACGGGACGATTCGCCGCAGGGCGAAATAACTTTTACCCGCGCATTTTCCGTGTCGAGCAACGTAGGTTTCGCGCAGATTGCCAACCGTTTTAATAACGACCTGTTTTACCGCTACACGAGAGATTTCGGTTTCGGCACAAGGTCGGGCGTGGCGCTTCCGGGGGAAGAGGGGGGGATTTTACATCCGGTACGCCAATGGTCGGGCCGCACGCGGGTAACTATGGCGATGGGCTACGAGGTGTCGACGACGTTTTTACAGATGATGCTCGCCTACGCCAGCGTCGTGAACGGCGGCGTCCTGCTGTCGCCCCTTATATTTGAAAGGGTGGAGCAGAAGAACGGTACGGTAATAAAAAATTCCGAGGTGAGGCCGGTGCGCCGGGTAATGTCCGAAGAGACCGCGTTCAGGCTTCGCGGGATGATGCAGAACGTCGTGGAAAGCGGCACCGGCAGGCGCGCCGCCGTTCCCGGTATAACGGTGGGCGGAAAAACGGGGACGAGCCGGAAGCCGGAAGCCGGCGGTTATTCGAGAACCAGGCACTGGTCGTCATTCATAGGTTTTTTGCCCGTTGAGTCATCGGCCCTTTTGTGCGGGATACTGATTGACGAGCCGCAAGGCTGGACAGGCGGCGGCGCAGTCGCGGCCCCCGCTTTCAGAAAGATAGTAATGCAGGCGCTGGCTCATCCCGAGCTGGAATTCAGCAGTAAAATTTTGAGGAGGCCGGTGGTCGTTCAGGATATGCAGAACCGGCAGATAAAAGTCCCCGATTTTACGGGTCAAAGGAGAAACAGCGTCACTCGCGGGCTCGATTCGATAAGCGTGGCTTTCCGTTTCGTTGGGGACGGCGATGTCATCCGCCACCAGATGCCCGCTGCCGGAAGCGTCATGGCCCGTAGCGCCGGAGAGATGATTCTGTTTACGGACGAGCAGGAGTTTGACGTGGAGAACTCGGTAAGGGTCGTGCCGAACAGCGTGGGGAAAGATCTGCGCGACGCGTTCAATCTGTTGAACGCCAACGGGATACCCGTATACGCGATAGGGAGCGGGGCGGTGAAGAGGCAAAGCATCGCGCCCGGAGAAATTTTATTGACGGCGCAGGTATGCACGCTCTATGCGTCATACCGGGGGGTAAGATAATGAAATTCAATGAACTTTTGAATGCGTCTGGGATAAATATCATTGATAGAGGCGGCTCGCAAGACCCCGCCGTAAGCGATATCGTATACGATTCCCGCCGTGTAAAGCCGGGCGCGGTATATGTCGCGATTCCCGGAATGAAAGTTCATGGCGGCGAGTTCATCGAACAGGCAATAAAAAATGGCGCCGCGGCGGTGATTTCTGAAAAATGCCTCAAAGAAATATCCGTCCCCTGGGCTGCCGTATCCCAAATCAGAACCGCGGCAGCCATTTTAGGGCGGACGCTCTGGAGTATTGATTTGTCGGGTTTGACGTCTGTCGGGATTACCGGGACGAACGGCAAAACGACGGTGTCGTACCTTTTCAAAACGCTGTTTGACAAGCATGTCGGCGAGGAATATTCGTGGATGTTTGGAACAGCCGGAAACCGTTTGGGGTTAAAAGATATTGACGCGGCGCACACGACGCCGGAGTCGGTCGACATATTCAGGCATATAAGCGATTCGCGGGCCAAACCCCGCGGTCTGGCGATGGAGGTATCATCCCACGCCCTCGCTCTCGACCGTGTAGCCGCTATGAAATATGATGTAGCGCTGTGGACGAATTTAACGCAGGAGCATCTCGATTTTCACGGATCGATGGAAGAGTATTATATGGCAAAAAAGTTATTGTTCACAAACTATATGAAACCGGGCGGGACCGCGGTTATAAATGTTGACGACGAATACGGCAGGAGGTTAGCCGGTGAGTTGAGGCCCGAAAAAAAGCTATTGACTTACGGTAAAAGCGACGGCGCGGACGTCAGGATAGTGAGTTGGAAATGTGATTGGAACGGGACGTCGGTCGTCGTTTCCCATAATGGAATCGAATTGAATTTTTCAAGTGCGCTTTTTGGATTTTTTAACGTATACAACATGGTATCAATGATAAGCGGCGCGTTTGCTCTCGGTATTGACGTTGAAACGGTAAAAAAAGCTTTGGCGAATACGCGCACGGTTCCGGGGCGGATGGATAAGGTTGAAACAGGCGCTCCGTTTACGGTTATCGTAGACTACGCGCATACGCCCGACGCGCTTGTTAATGTTTTGAAAACGTCGGGGGAGCTCACCGGCAAGCGGTTGATTTGCGTATTCGGCTGCGGCGGCGACCGCGACAGGGGCAAGCGCCCGCTCATGGCAAAAGCGGTTGCGGAGAATTGCGACATGGCGGTGATTACGTCCGACAACCCGCGCTCCGAAAAGCCGGAGGCGATAATTAACGATATACTGAACGGCATACCGCTTGACTTCCCTTACAAGGTCGTCGCGGATAGGCGTGAGGCGATTAAGTGCGCTCTTCGTGACGCGCGTGAAGGCGACTGTGTAGTTATCGCCGGCAAGGGGCACGAAACGTATCAGGAAGTTGGCGGGGTACGCCATCAATTTGACGATAAGGAAGAAACCGTTCGGCTTTATAAAGATATGGAGAAAAACGATGCCGCGTAATAAGTGTCAAGATCAGGCCGGCAAAATCACCCTGACGATAGGCTCGCTTATCGATTGGGGCGGCGGAAAGTCGGAAATATCGGAAACCACCCGCAGGCGTGAGGTTAGTACCGTGTGGAACGATTCGCGTAAGGTCACGCCCGGCGACGTATTCGTCGCGCTGCGCAGCGAGAGTGACGACGGTCATAACTATGTGCAAACCGCTGTTGAAAAAGGCGCGGTCGCGGCCATAGTTGACAAAAAGGGAATCGAAAAAGTCCCCGCAAAACACCGTCGCAAGTGCATAGTCGTTACCGATACGCTGAAATCGATACAAAAAGCCGCTGCCCGCTACCGCAAGGAGATGGGGATATTGGTAATTGGGGTCACCGGTTCAAACGGAAAGACTACGACGCGCAGTTTTATCTCCGAAGTTCTCAAAAGTTCGGTTAAAATCGGGGAAACTTTTACCAACTGGAATAACCATATCGGCGTCCCGCAGAGCATACTCAGGTTTGACGGCGACGAATGGGCCGGAGTTTTGGAGATGGGCGCCAACCATGTGGGCGAGATCGGCCCGCTCTCGAAAATTTGCAAACCCGATATAGCCATAATAACAAATATCGGCTACGCGCACGTAGGGTTGTTTGGATCGCTTGAAAACACAACGCAAGGCAAGTTTGAGATAGCCGACGGGCTCGACAAAAACGGCTTTATGCTATTAAACGGCGACGACCGCAGGCTCGTGCAGGGGGCGAAAGAGCGCGGCCTGAAAACTATTTTTTACGGGACGACGCCCAAGTGCGCTGTCAGAGCGCAAAATATCCGTGTTTCCGAAACGGAAGTCAGATTTACGGTTGACGGCGACGAATATTTTTTGACAATGCCCGGCAGACACTTTATCTATGCCGCCCTCCCCGCCATCCATATCGCGAAACGATGCGGGATATCAGGCGTCGCGATTAGAGACGCGATAGCGTCCCTGAAGCCAGTGTCGCTCAGAGGGAAGTTAGAGTTGAAAAAAGGGGTGCGCTTTATCGTCGATTGCTACAACGCGAATCCGTCGTCGATGAGCAACGCGATTAAATATCTATGTGACGTGACGCCTGCTGAAAAAAGCAGGGTTGCGGTCATTGGCGATATGTATGAGCTCGAACAGTATACGCGCAAGCTGCATGAAAAATTAGGCGGCGAACTCGTTAAGGCTGACGTTCAAAAAATCATTGCCGTGGGGAAGTTTTCAAATTACGTTGCGGACGGAGCGGTAAAAGCTGGACTGCCGAAGAAAAAGATTTTTTCCGCCAAAAATTCCGAAGAAGCGCTTTCGGTTTGCCGTTCGGTGTTGAAAAAAGGGGAAACCGTTCTGCTAAAAGGTTCGCGCAGCGTCGGCCTTGAAAAAATTTTTGAGGAATTTTAATATAGTGAAAACGAAATTCAAAAATATCGCAAACGAAGCGCCCGCCCGCGTCGCCGTCATCGGCGCGGCCAAGAGCGGTGCCGCCGCGGCCGCGTATTTTTGTTCGCGCGGGAGCGATGTTTTTATTAGCGACGTCTGTTCGCGCGAGCGGTTGGATGAAATACTGCGCGAAAACGGTTTGACCGGCAAAATGGTTGAAAGCGAGGCGGGCGGGCATAGCGATAAAATTTTGGAATGTGATCTTGTGGTACTGTCGCCGGGCGTGCGCTCCGACCTCGACGTGCTGAAAAAAGCGTCGGCAGAAAATATCCCCGTATGGTCGGAAATGGAACTCGGATTCAGAGCCTCCAAAGCCCCGTTTGTCGCCGTCACCGGATCGTCTGGCAAAAGCACTACCGTTTCCCTTCTATACTCGGCAATGAGAAGCGCCGGTTTTGACGCCGCGTTGGTCGGGAATATCGGAACGCCGGTGATAAGCGTTACCCCGTCATTATCAAGCGGTTCGATTGTAATCGCCGAGGTGTCAAGTTTCCAACTTGAAACGATTGACCAATTCAAGCCAAAAGTAGCGGCGGTGATTAATCTGATGAAAAATCATCTTGACCGTTATGCTGATGAGGATGAGTATTATAACGCCAAAAAACGCATTGCCGAAAACCTGACGCCGGAAGATTTTTTGGTTTTGAATATCGACGACGCCCGTCTGCTTTTGTGGGCGAAAGAGTTCGCTTCAAAGACGCGTGTCGTCATGTTTGGTTTACAGCGTTGTGAGGGCGGTGATTGCGTATATCTTAACGGTAACGCGATTCATTATCAATTTAACGGGTCGTCGGGCGTAATACTTGATGACGTTACCCGTATGAAAATCAACGGCAGGCATAATCATATAAACGCCTGCGCCGCCGCCGCCGTGGCCTTGTCGGCCGGGGCCGGCCCCGATCTTATCGGCCAGGGGTTATGCGCGTTCGCCGGATTGCGGCACAGGCTGGAATATGTCGCGGAAATTAACGGGATAACATTTTATAATGACAGCAAGTCGACGACGGCGGAATCGATAGAATGCGCGGTACAGGCGTTTGATTCCAATGTACATCTCATTGCCGGCGGTAGAGATAAAGGCTGTGATTTTTCCGCCATTACCGGTGCGGTGCGAAAAACAGTAAAAACTGTCACGCTGATTGGCGAAGCGGCGGAAAGAATGGCCGGGCAATGGGAAGGTATCGTTCCCATTTACAAATCCGTTACCCTTGAAGACGCTGTCAACACCGCGTTTGCGAACGCCGCCGCCGGCGAAAAAATAATTTTCTCGCCCGGCTGTTCGAGCTTTGACATGTTTCGCAATTTTGAGCACAGAGGAGATATGTTTGGGGAAGCCGTGTCCGGGCTTGCCGCTTCGCGAGAGGGGGGGCTGGCATGTCAACGGTAAACGCCATGACGGATTTGACGATAAAAGGGATTAAAATGGAAAGCGGCAAAACGGAGCGCGGCAAAATGGATTTGGGCCTGTTCATAGCAGTGCTCGTGCTGCTCGGTTTCGGCATTATCCTTGTATACAGTTCCTCCTTTGCGGTGGCTCAGAGGAATTTCGGCGGCGCGGACTATTTTCTTTCCCGTCAGGCGGTAAGGGCGGTTTTGGCTTTCGCCGCTTTTATGGTTTTTATCAATGTCGACTACCGTTTTTGGAGCAGGTGGAGCGGTGTAATATACATCGCTGCCATTATGCTGCTTATTAGTGTTCTCTTTTTGCCGGATGATCACGCGGTAAAGGGCGCGAAGCGGTGGATGACGCTTTTTGGCGTGAGGTTTCAGGTCTCCGATTTCGCCCGTATGGCGCTTATTCTGATGCTGGCGAAAAAGTGCGGCGAGCCCGGCGCGGATTTCGGCAACTGGCGCTCCCTCATTCCGCATTATCTGCGCATAGGGATTATTTGCGGGCTTGTACTTTTAGAACCCGATTATTCAACTACCATGATACTCCTCGCCATCGCTTTTTCGATGCTTTATATGGCCGGCGCGAAAAAGACTCACATACTGGCGACGGTCGCTTCGGTAATTCCCGTAGGTATTATTTTGGTGTTGATAGCGCCTTATAGAATGAACCGTATAGCGGGTTTTTTGAGTGTGGGCGAGCAGAGCGGGAGGCATGGGTATCAGGCTTTTCAGTCGCTTGTCGGGCTTGGGCGCGGCGGCCTTTTCGGCACGGGACTTGGCAAGGGGGAGCAGAAATATTTTTATCTGCCGGAGCCGCATACTGATTTTATTCTATCAATTTTGGGCGAAGAGTTCGGGTTTGTCGGGCTGATGGCTGTTTTTATGATTTTTGCTTTTATCGTTTACAAAGGTTTCAAAATTTCGCTCAACGCGCCCGACCGTACGGGGCAGGTTATGGCGTTTGGGTTTACGATGGTAATCGCGGTTTATACGCTAATCCACTCCGCGGTGGCTACGAACCTTGCTCCGACGACCGGCATACCGCTGCCGTTTTTAAGTTATGGCGGGGTGAGCTTGGTGTTCACAATGTCGAGCATGGGAATTTTACTGAACATATCCAGTCAGATAAAACCGGAAAACACGCGGCGGATTCCGGAGGCAAACAGAAAAAAACGGAAAGTAAGAGCATGAAACAGTTTACAAAAAATATCCACATGGTCGGCATTGGCGGAGCGGGGATGAGCCCTCTCGCCGAAGTCCTCCTGTCGCGCGGCCACCGCGTGACGGGGAGCGACCGTACTGTTTCAGACTCAACGCGCCGGCTCGAATCGATCGGCGTAAAAATTCAGTATAATCATGAACCGTCTTTGGTAACCGGGGCGGATTTGCTCGTCTATTCAAGCGCGGTAGCGGATAATAATCCCGAGCGGAAATATGCCGCCGAAAACGGTATCCCGGCGATGAGGCGGGCGGAGGTTTTGGGCGATGTTATGCGCTCAAATTTTACAATCTGCATATCGGGGACTCATGGAAAAACGACCACGACTTCGCTTGTCGGCGCTGTCTTGACAGACGCGGATCTTTCGCCTACCGTTCTCGTCGGCGGAATGATAAAAAGCGCCGGTTCGCACGCGATAGTGGGGAGCGGCAACATGCTTGTCGCGGAAGCCGATGAGTATGACAGATCGTTTTTGGCGATGTATCCGTCTATGGCGGTGATAACCAATATTGAGGCGGATCACCTCGACTGTTACAGGGATATCGACGACATAAAGGATACGTTTATAGAGTTTGTGGAAAGGGTGCCTTTTGACGGAGCCGTCGTAGCGTGTATTGACGACGTGGGTGTTTTGGATGTTTTGCCGAGAATACGCAGAAGCGTGGTGACTTACGGGGTAGACGGTAAGGCGGATTACAGAGCGGTCAATATAAAATTTGAGGCCGGCAGAACGATATTTGACGCTTTACAAAAGGGAAAAACGCTGGGAAGCGTGTCGATAGGGATTCCCGGGCTGCATAATGTCAGAAATACGCTTGCGGTGATTGCGGTTGCGTGTGAAGCTGGCGTGGAATTTGAAAAAATCGCTTTGAGCCTCGCGAATTTTCAGGGTGTAAAAAGGCGGTTTGAAATCGTCGGTACGGTAGACGGGGTAACGGTTGTGGATGATTACGCGCACCATCCCGGTGAAATCAGCGCGGCGCTTGAAGCTGCCCGCGGCAGCGGGTGTAAGCGGGTGGTGGCAGTATTTCAGCCGCATCTGTATACGCGCACGCGCGATTTTATGGAACAATTCGCCGTTTCATTGAGCGCTGCCGATGTCGCCGTTGTGACGGATATTTACAAGGCGCGGGAAGAGCCGATTCCGGGTGTGGACGCTGGTAAAATTGTTGAGCGTGTAAACGCGATCGGTAAAGCGGAAGCGTTTTATGTACGCGATAGAAATGACGTCGCCGAGAAGTTGCGCGGCATGGTAAGCGTTGGAGATTTGGTAATATTCATGGGCGCCGGCGATATTTGGGAAAGCGCCGGAGATTTTGCAAAAGGGGTAAAAAACTGATGTCTAAAAAACCGATGTCTAAAAAGCCGGCAGCCAAAAAACCGATGCCGGGAAGAATTGGCGCGAACACTAGAAAGCGGATGGAAGAAGCGCGGGCTCAAAGGCCGGGCGCGATAGCGCGTTTGGCCGGAAGAATATCAAAAGTCGTCGCCACCGCTACGATTGTCGCGGCGGCGGGGTTCGCTGTTTTTACATACAGCCCCGCGGTTTGGGCCAAAGCCGCTGAAACAGCCAAAACAACCAAAAAACTTTCCGCAAACGTCAGAATCGTAAAGTGTGGCAAGCAAACTCAAAAGCTGCTTGAAAACGCCCTCGATTCGCTCTTGCGGTACGATACGCTTTCGTTTGACCGCGCCGAAATTTTAAGAGCGGCCGCGACGATTCCGGAGATCGAGAAAATCGGCATTAAAAGGGCAAGGTGCTGGGCAAGCCGGGAAAAAATAACCCGAATTAAAATTACCGAACGGGAACCGGTGGCGCTTGTTCACTGCGGAAATATTTTTCTTGTTGACAAAAAAGGGATACGTTTCGCGGTCAGGCCGGGACAGTTTTATGACTTGCCGCTTTTGGTTATCGACGACCGGACGTTGCAAGATACGGTTGACATGAAGATTTTTAATACAATTAGAAAAACGTCACGAACTTTGGGTAATAGTTTTTTTCAGCAAATTTCCCAAATCGATGTCAGCGACAATTCGGCGGTTAACCTGCTCTTCAAGTCGGGGGAAGCGGAGTATGTAGTCGGTTATGAAGATATTGAGAACAGGCTGCCTCACATAAAAGAACTCAGAGAGAGACTTTTGGAGGGGCCCGTAAAACCTGTACGCGTTGACATGAGATACCGCAGTCTGGCATTTTCATCAACGCAATAAGTTCATATATGTAAAAAATTGCACTTTAGCAAATATTAAGGTTAAGGAGGTAAATAATGGAAAACGAGGTGTTTGTAGGGCTTGACATCGGCACGACAAAAGTCGCCTGTATTATTGCCGAACCCGACGAAAACAACCTGCTGAGAATTATAGGCGTAGGTGTTAGCCCGTCTGACGGGCTGCGCAAGGGCACCGTGGTAAATATCGACAGGACGGTGAACTCTATAAAAAAAGCGGTGGAGGAAGCGGAACTCATGGCCGGCGTGGATGTCAATTCCGTTTGGGTGGGCATTGCCGGCGACCATATCAGGGGTAAAAACGGTAACGGCCCCGTTGCCATAGCGCGTGAAAATCCTGAAATCACGCAGGAAGATATCGACAGGGCGATCGGCATGGCAAAGGCCACGCAATTCCCGCCGGATTGCGAACTGCTCCACGTTATCCCGCAGGGTTATAGTGTCGACGATCAGAAAAAAACCGACAACCCGCTTGGGATGAGAGGGGTAAAGCTCGAAGCCGAGGTACACATAATTACCGGCCAGAGCACGGTGATTCAGGACATTAAAACCTGTGTGGAAAAAGCCGGCCTGAGATTGATCAAGCTGGTTTTCGAACCGTTGGCGTCGAGCAATGCGGTGCTCAATAAAGATGAAAAAGAACTCGGCGTGGCATTGATTGACATTGGCGGCGGGACTACCGATATCGCGGTTTATACCGAGGAACACATACGTTACATTGCGGCCGTGGGGGTCGGCGGAAAAAATGTGACGAATGATATCGCGATAGGGCTGCGGACCCCTTTGGAAAAAGCGGAAGAGGTTAAACGCAAGTATGGTAACGCCTATCAGCCCTTGCTCAGGGGAGAAAACGAACGCTTCATGGTTCCGGCAGTTGGCGGGAATGAAGACCGTGAAGTCGGGCGGGAAGTGCTTGTTGGAATTATCGAGCCTAGAGTCGAGGAGATACTGACGCTTGCGTTACGGGAGATTAAGAAGAGCGGATACCAGCAGATGCTCGGAGCCGGCGTAGTGCTCACCGGTGGCGGGGCGCTTATGGAAGGCGCTAGAGAAAAGGCGGAGGAAGTTTTCCAGATGCCGGTGAAGATAGGCATTCCGGGGCGTTTCAGCGGGCTTACTGAAGCGGTCAAATCTCCGATACACGCTACTGGAATCGGCCTGTGCATGTTTGCGGCGGAGTCACGCAGGGAGGTTAGCGAACCCCGCCCCGGCGTTAAGGGCGATTCATTACTGGGAAAAATTGTTACGTGGATTAAGAAATATCTATAAAACCCAATATACTTTTTTAAGGAGGCTGTTATGATCATTATGGAAGAAACTTTTGATGCTGTCGCGAAGTTGAAGGTTGTCGGTGTTGGCGGCGGGGGCGGCAACGCGGTGAACCGTATGGTTAGCGAAAAGCTCGAAAATGTTGAATTTATTGCGGTTAACACCGACAACAAGGCGCTGGATCTTAACCTTGCCAGGACACGTATACAGATCGGCAAAAAACTGACCGGCGGTTTGGGTGCGGGCGCGAATCCCGATATCGGCCGTAAGGCGATGGAGGAGGACAGGGACACGATAAGAGAAGTTTTGAAAGGCGCCGATATGGTGTTCATAGCCGCGGGGATGGGCGGCGGAACCGGAACAGGCGCGGCGCCCGTAGTGGCCGAAATTGCTAGAGAACTCGACATACTCACAGTGGCGATAGTTACGCGCCCGTTCCTCTTTGAAGGCAGGGTGCGCGAAAGAAACGCGCAGCGGGGGATCGAAGAGCTGAGAAAAAATGTTGACACAATGCTCGTAATCCCAAATCAAAAACTGCTCTCTATCGTAGACAAAAACACGCCGCTGATTGAAGCGTTCAAAACCGCCGATGATGTGCTTTGCCAAGGCACAAAAGGGATTACCGACGTAATCACAAAGTCGGGCCTTATCTGCGTTGACTTCGCGGACGTGAAGACGATCATGAAGGGAATGGGCGACGCGCTTATGGGGACAGGTTATTCTGAAAGCGACAGTAGCAACCGTGCTGTAACGGCGTTCGAAGACGCCATTCACAGCCCGCTCCTCGACGACATCTCCATAAACGGTGCGCGTGGCCTCCTGATTAACATTACCGGTGGCGCAGACCTGACGATGTACGAAGTGGGCGAGGTCGGTCAGGCTGCTCTCAATATGGTCGGGGACAAGGTTGATACGAATATCATTACTGGTATGGTAATCGAACCGGAAATGGAGGGCAAAATCAAAGTTACTGTCATCGCTACCGGCTTCAACGATGATTCCATCGAAAAATTGAAGGAGGGGCGGAGCTTCGGCGGAATCAAGGTTGGGATTCCAGGCCGTGAGGCCAAGGCCGAGCAGTTGTCATTTGATTTGACAGGAGCGGTGCTTGAAGACATTGAGTCGGAGGCGGCGGCCCCGTCTGTGTCTGCGCAGGGCGTATCTGTCAAGCAGCAGGTAGCTTCGTTTGCCGCGGTAGGGACCGCCGCGGCGGTCAGCCCGTTTACCGATGAGGTCAGGGGCTTGCGGCTCAATAGGGATATTCAGTTCAAGGTACCGCCTTTGCCTTTTGGGGCCGGCTGTGATGATATTGAAATACCCACGTTTTTGAGGAAGCAGCAGCAGTAAACGCTGCCTTATCCCGGAGGCCAGGTAAGATCGCGGCCGCCGAGGGCGTGGATGTGCAGGTGAGGGACGGTCTGTCCCGCGGTGCCGCCGGAGTTGGCCACCAGCCTGTAACCGTTTTTATCGAGTCCGGTGATGGCGAGCGCCTTGCAAAGTGCGCTCGTCAACCCGCCCATCACCGTGGACATTTCGGACAGCGGGATGTCGTGTACCGCCGGATAGTGCTTTTTGGGTATCGCGAGCAAGTGAACCGGCGCCTGCGGGTTGATGTCGCGTATGACAAAAGCGTTTTCGTCCTCATAAATCTTGTCGGCGGGGATCTCCCCGGCGGCGATTCTGCAAAAAATACAGTTGTTCATGGAGTTGACCTACCCTTTGAAAAACGGTGAAAGCCCCCAAACCGAAATATAATAAAAAACAGGCGGCGGATTAATAATTGAATGAAAATAATTTTTATATTGATATGCTCGTTCAATTAATATATAATAAAGAAATAGTCTATATTATTTATTAACCGCTAACCGTTAACCGTTTAATCAATAGTTTGGATTTTTGCTTATGAAATTGAAATCAAAAAGTGTCCGCCGTTTTTCGGTAACAACAATCTCTATTTTCGTGTTCGTGCTTGCGCTCGTCGCCATAGCGTCGATCCCCGATGTCGACTTCTCTCTCGCGTTTGAGGACTGCGTCATTGGCATAAGCCTGGAAGACAGTGCCGCCGAATCCCAGTACCGCGAGGAGCTGGGGCAGGATTTCAGCTCGCTGTTCGACGATTTGGACAGCGATAACTTCATGGCGATAGACACGCTCTTCGCGTGGAGCAACGAGAGGATTAACTCCGGGCGCTTCGACTACAGGACTCTCGGGCCGGAAGATACCATAAGGATTCCGCTGGTTGATACCGCCCAGAGCAAGTTTTACGTCCACCCGTTTAACAACTTCGTCACCTCGCGGTTCGGCCAGCGAAGGTTTCTTTGGCACTATGGTATCGACGTAAAACTCAATACCGGCGATACGGTGCATAACGCGCTTGATGGTATTGTAAGGGTGATTCAGTTTGACAGGCGCGGTTACGGCAATGTGGTGGTCGTGCGGCATCACAACGGCCTTGAAACCCTGTACGGGCACCTCCACAGGGTTACGGTCGAACCCAACCAAATGATCAAAGCGGGGGAGATGGTGGGCCTTGGCGGCAACACCGGTCGTTCGACCGGCGCGCACCTGCACTTTGAAATAAGGTATTTTGGCGAGCCGTTCAACCCGGAACATATTATTGATTTTAAGAATTATACCCTGAAAAACGACACGCTGGTCTTGACAAGGGATAATTTCGAGTATCTTACCGTGCAAAGACAGAGAGTCATTCACGTAGTGCGTAGGGGCGATAATTTAGGCGCTATAGCGAGACGCTACGGGACTACCGTAAACGCCCTCTGCAGGCTGAACGGCATCACGCCGAGAACAACCCTCCGCGTAGGCCAGCGGCTTATAGTCCGTAGCGGGGAGGAGGCGCAGAGGCAGGTAGTGCAAACAACGGCGCCGGAGACCCCGCCGGCAACCCCGCCAGCGAGCGCGGATGTGAGTATGAGTACGAGTGTTAGCGTAGATGTTGATGTAGGGAGGGGAGATACGGAAGATTAAAATGGAATCGAATGTGTTGACTGGCATGGTATTCATAGTTATATATTGCACGCTTGCGGCGACTGGGTTTTTCCCTCTTATATTTGCGCTCTGTTAGTTTTAACTTGTATTTTAGTGTGAAGGAGGGTTATTTTTATGAGTAAGGATGGTGTTTCACGTCGTGTTTTTTCGAAGGAGTTCAAGGATGATCGGGAGATAGGTGAAGAGGAATTGTTGAGGGGAATATGAATTTATTGCTTGATACGCAATTCGGGCCCGCTCCGTTTTCAAAAATTAACATATTCCCATTGACTTTATCCGTTGATATATAGTATATTGTCACTATGAAAGAGATATTACCCAATTTCACGGATATCCGCGGATTGTTCGGCGAGGGGGCGGGGTATCCGGTTTTGGCTGTCGGCTTGATACGCTCCTTCCTCCCCGTGTTGTTGCTGGCGGCCGTACTTTCAGGCTGCGGGGCCGGGAACGGAAAACCGTTTTATGAATTACCCGCATATTCCACCTACCGCGACATTCCGGGTGTGACGGACGCGGAAATAGCCGCGATTGAAGCGCTTAAATCCCAAAGGCGGAGCTTTACCTACATGAGCCCGCTCTCTACGGAAATATTTATGGCGCGGGACGGTAATTACGCCGGGTTTACGGCTGAACTGTGCAGGCTGCTTTCCGATCTGTTTGAGATACCTTTTGTTATTGAATTCGGTACGTGGAACGATATAAAAGGTGGGTTTGACGACGGTTCCGTTGATTTTACCGGCGAGATGACGCCTACGGCCGAGCGTCGGGAAACTTATTTTATGACGCTCCCCATCGCGCAGCGCACGCTTGGGGTTTTTACGCATGAAAATTCGACAAAAATCGAAACTGAACGGGATATCGGCGGCCGCAGGATAGGCTTTTGGCCCGGCACGATTACCGCCCGCTCCATTTTAGACGCGTATCCCGAACTCGATTTTGAAATAGTGCCGATTACCGGCGATGTGTGCGAAGTTGAAATGCTCAAAACGGGCGCTATCGACGCTTTTATATACGACGCCCCGGTCGCTTACTCCTATAAACACCACGAATTTATCCGTATCCGCAACATGTTCCCTACCGTATATACGCCGGTTTCGCTGACGGCCGCGAACGCGGAGCTTGAGCTGGTTATATCGGTTATGAATAAATTTATCTCCGCCAGCGGAATCGACATATTGGATGAATTGTACGGCAAGGGCAATATACAGTACATAAAACATCAACTGTACAATCTTTATTCCGACGCGGAAAAAGCCTATCTGGACAGCCTCGCCTCCACCGGTTCCAGTGTGCGCGTCGCTTTGGAAAATGACAATTACCCAATCAGCTTTTACAATGAGCGGTCGGGAACTTTTCAGGGGATTGCGGTAGATATTTTAATGAAAATAGGCGAGCTGACTGGTATCAAATTTGAAACTGCGACCGACAGAAACTCGCTTTGGCTTGAAATACTGGAAAGCCTTGAAACTGGCGATATATCCCTTGTAACGCAGCTAATATATACGGGCGAGCGTAAACACCGCTTTCTATGGAATGACACGCCGTATTTCACCGCGCGCTACGCGTTTCTGTCAAAAACCGATTTACCCGACCTGAAAGCGCACCAGTTGGTGCGGTCGAGCGTGGGTATTATTAAAAATTCGGCATACGACGACATATATAAAAGATGGTTTCCGAATAACGACAACATTAAATACTTCGCCGGCATGAACGAAGCTCTCGACGCGCTTGAGCGGGGTAAGGTAGATTTGGTGATGGCGTCGGAAATCATGCTGCACGCCTTGACGCACCAGCGCGAAATGCCCGGGTTCAAGGTCAACCTCGCTTTCAATTCGCCGCTCGAAGAGTCATACTTCGGTTTTAATAAAAACGAGGAGGCGCTGCGCGGGATTTTAAGCAAAGCCCTCGCTTTCATAGATACCGAAAACATCGGGGACACGTGGATAAACCGGGTATATGATTATTCGCGGAAACGGCTTGCCGCGCAGCGCTCCGTTTATTTCACCGTATTCGCCGCCGTGCTCGCGCTTATGCTTATCTCCTTGACAATCGTATATATCAGGGATAAGGTAAAAAGCAAAACCATCGCAACTCAGAAACTCGTGGTATCCAATTATGAATACGCGAACGCTCTGAGCGGCGCGCTGGTGAAAATTACCCGGTCGCCGACCGTCTCCGCCGGAATTTTAAAAGACGCCGCCGATATTATAGCGCGGGAGGGGTGCGCCGCGCTAAACGCCACCCGCGTAGGGGTATGGAATACAACGGAGGAGAGAGACGCCCTCAAAAGCATCTCCTGTTATATCATGTCTACTGGTGAATATACCCTTCAAGATGATTTTGATCTGTCGGTCAATGGGGCGTATACAAAACTTTTTGAAACCGAGCGGCTGATTGTCACAAACAATACCAGAACTTCGGAGATATGGTCGGGCCTTGTGGACGGGTATGACCCCGAATTATGCGCCATACTCGACGTTCCCATACATATCGACGGCAAGCTGGCCGGAGCGGTTTGCATTGAGCAGAATCGTAATGAAACATTTGACAAAATGCGCGAATGGACGATCGAAGAGCAGAATTTCGCGTCTTCCCTCGCCGATATCATGGCGCTCGCGATCTCCGGCGCCGAGCGGCGCGCGGCGCGTGACGCCGCCGTGACGGCCAACCATGCCAAATCCACTTTCCTCGCAACGATGAGCCACGAAATCCGCACGCCCATGAACAGTATAATGGGGTTCGCCGAACTTGCGGCGGACAAAACGGTTGAACCTGCCGTCAAGGACTATTTGGTAAAAATCTCGGACAGCACGGTATGGCTATTGCGTATCATAAACGATATCCTCGACATCTCGAAAATAGAATCCGGCAAAATGGAACTGGAATGCGTGCCTTTCGATTTGCACGAGGTTATTTTACGCTGTCAGTCCGTCATTCAGCCGAGCGCCGCGGAAAAGGGGCTGGGCCTCAAAGTTTGCGTGGAGCCGTTAACCGGCAAAAAACTTTTGGGTGATCCGGTCAGGCTTTATCAAACGTTTATCAACCTCCTGTCGAACGCGGTAAAATTCACAAACGCCGGAACGGTAGAATTTTCATCGCGTATAAAAGACTTCGACGACGATAGCGCGCGGCTCTATTTTGAGGTAAGGGACACCGGTATCGGAATGACCCCTGAGCAGATTGAAAAAGTGTTCGCCCCGTTCACTCAGGCGGATTCGAGCACAACGCGCAATTATGGCGGCACGGGGCTTGGGCTTGCGATAACTAAAAATTTGGTGGAGATGATGGGCGGGGAGTTATTCGTAAAAAGTTCGCCCGGTGCCGGCAGTGTTTTCAGTTTCGAAATTACGTATGAAATTATCGAAGCGCATTACGATGTGACCGACCGCCAAGGTTTCAACACCATCGAAAAACCCCATTTTGACGGCCTGGTTCTGATATGTGACGATAACGCCATGAACCGCCAGCTTATATGCGAATACCTCGCGCAGGTGGGGCTTAAAACGGTAGTGGCGGAAAACGGGAAAATTGCCGTAGAAGCGGTTCAGGAACGGGCGCTGGAAAATAAAAAGCCGTTTGATCTGATATTTATGGATATGTTTATGCCGGTTATGGACGGGATTGAAGCCGCGACGCAAATTTCGGCGCTTAACACGGGGACGCCCATCGTGGCAATGACGGCGAACGTGATGGTCTGCGAACTGGAAAACTACAAACGCCACGGAATGCCCGACTATTTAGGCAAACCGTTTACCGCGCAGGAGTTATGGCGCGTCCTGTTAAAATACTTGACTCCCCAAAGCGCTCCCGCCGCAGACAAGGATAGACAGGGGCTTAGCGGGGAAGAGCTGTTGAAAATGCTGCAAGTCAATTTTGTCAAAAACAGTCAAACGGTATTTGCCGATATTGCCGGCGCGATTGATACGGGCGATACGGAACTCGCGCACAGGCTGGCGCACACCTTAAAGGGAAACGCGGGGCAGATTGGTAAAACCGGATTGCAAAATATCGCGGCGGAGGTCGAAAAAATGCTTGCGGGCGGCACGCTTTCGGTACCGGGCGATAAAATGGACCTCTTAAAAAATGAATTAACGCGGGTTTTGGAGGAATTGCGGCCGCAACTTGACGAACACACGGCGCGGGGCGGAGCGGAATCACTGAATACCGAACAGCTATCGGCGCTGTTTGAAAAAGTAAAGTCCATGCTCGACAACATAAATCCTGCGGTTGTAACCCTGCTTGACGACATCCGGGCTATTCCGGGGACGGAAGAACTCGTGTCTCAGCTAGACAATTTTGATTTTGAATCCGCGAAGATAACATTGGCCGAACTGTTTAGCCGTGGAATACATGAAATCTAAAAATTTCAGGGTTTGTAAGGCGGAGCACAAGGGACGCGGGAGGGGTAGTACGGTTATGACCGTTCGGGATTGTACTCAAAGCCTGGATTCAGGATTTACGATTTCAAGATATTGACTGGCATTGACTATCTCAATACCTCGATACTCTTTCAGAATTAAAAGGTCTGTATCGCCGGTTACGATGTAATCGGCTTGGCCCGATAACGCACATTCAAGATAAATGTCATCGTCTGCGTCCCGACAAATCATGTGTGGGGTGTACTACCTCATCTACAAATCGTATCACGTCTTCATCCGTTAGCCATTCTGCGGCAGCTTTACGTGATTCTGGCGTGTATCCGCTTTCACAGTAACGGTTCCAGGCTGCTCTTTTTAAATAGGAGTCTATCGCCTCGTCGACTATTTCGTCGCGCGGGCGTTCGGCTTCCCGCGCAAATTTCTCTACCTTGAAAAACACATCGTCTTTTACTGTTGCCGTCAATACCGCCATCCCGGCCTCCTTTTAAGGATTTTTGTTATTTATATATGTAATATAGTACGCGGGTTGTGGAAATGCAAAATTTTTATTTTTATCATCATCGCATAAAAAAAGCCCAAGCGTCTCTCTCTCGGTGGCGAACTTGTCCACATTACCGCGCGGAGGGAATGAATGAGTGAACTAACGAAAAACAAAAAGACCATGAAACTAATTATGAAAAACGAATACCTCTTGACTTTTCTTTGGCGCTTTAAGTAGATTTATAATGTAATATCGACTGCTTCGGCAACCGCGGGAAATTCGCTCTTACACCCCAACAAGCATATCAAGCGCTATCTTCCCGATGTCGTCGCAGAATACAGACCAGTCAGGTTTCTTGATCCAGGGTATCGTATCGAATTTTTCCTGCGGCATGCTTTTTAGGATGTTGCAAATGTCCGGTGTTTCGAGTCCGGCATCTTTCTCCTTTGCTTCGCGGATTGTCCTTATCCAGTCTATGGATTCGCGCATTGCGATAGCCCAAATGTCGGCGACATCCTTGGGAGAACAGCGGTAAATGGCCGAGAGTTTGTTAGAAAGGATATTGCGTACGGAATCTGTCCGGTAAAAAAGCTCTGTCTTTCGGATGTCACCGAAATGAGGAACCAAATCGTTCACAAAATCCAGTTTAAGCAAAGTTTGGGAATCCCCGTACCTTATTCTGAGAGTAGTAAAGTGTTCGGCTCTGAAAAAATCATCCGGTTCGTCCCAAACGAACCCACCCTCTCTGAGCAACGCAAGAACTCTGTCGGTCTGCTCTTCAAACGTTTGGCCCCTGTTCAGAAAAAAGTCCAAATCATCTGAATAACGGTGATTATAATAACCCCGGCTAAGCGCAGTACCCCCGGTTAGAAAAAAATCTGTGCCGCTTCGACTTATAATATCCAACACCCCATCCTGTACAGGGTACAGGTTCACCTCGTAATGTTCCGATGGCAAAATCATAACGTTGCCTAAGTCCTTTCGGCCAGATCCGCCCGGCCAGTTCAGGTGTATAAAGGTTCTTAACCGCGTCTAACCCCCAAAGACCAATAAAACTGTACCACGTTAAACGCTCCATAGACCGAACAAAAAGCGTATCACGCGTAAACGCGCCGGAAGTCTCAAGACGCCCCTCAATAACCGCCAACATATCCTCATGCGTGTCAAGATAGTCCCAATTGAGAGACGGCATCAGACACAACTTTTCTTCGTGAGTTAATTGAATCAATTAATCTGCCTATACCCAATTTTTGAAAAAAATTCGGCCGCCTCGCGACGGTATTTGTTAAAAATCAAAACAAAAAATCAAAACAACACCGCATGCCGCAAAAAAACGCGGCTTGCGGTGGAGGCATGGGGGGTGCTGCGCTACCCACACGCCACATCAGTCCTGAAGGCAACGGACGGAATTCAGGCTCGCCTTGCTGACCCAGAACGTGTTCACGCCGCTGTCGTCCCAGTACATGACCCGGTACCGCGCGCCAGCCGCACCGTTCTCCGTAGCGCTCCACCAGTAGCCGCGGCTGCCGACACTGCCGAAATTGCTACCGTAGCCGAAGCCGCCGGGCAGAGCCGAAAAACCGAAACTATCAGTACCGGGAACATGACCACTATTAGTATTCCAACCTGTCGTAGACTTCAACTGAGTTCCGGCAGTAGATGAACCACCGGCAAAATTAACCAATGTCTCCCATTCAGCATCACTAGGAACATGCCAACCAACAGGACAAATACCTTGAACGCCGCTAGGACTTGATGAAGAACTTGAAGCACCATTCATAACTGTTTCCCAATCATAAAGACGACCATACTTAGCGCAACTGTCAGGACTATTATTGTAACACACGCTACCGCTCGCATTAAAATTCAAATTTTCGGCCATCCATGTTTGGGTACCTATTTGAACTGTACGATACGTTTTACCATCTCTCGAATCAGTAAACGAACCATAATTTATGTTTGGGTTAAAGAAACCGTGTCCGCCCCCACCGCCATTACCGCCCGTCCCGTTACCGCCACCCCCGCCGGGATTATCATCTCCCCCACATCCCACCATCCCCACCGCTATCCCAATCGCCACCGTTCCAACCCACCGCATGAAAGCTTTTGCTCCCATCTTACTCGTCTTACTCATTTTACTGCTCCTTTAATAAATGTGACTGTTACACTATCATCCCATAGTTTTTTTCAATATTCAGTATTAATATTTTTTTTATATAAAGTAGCCGGCTCCCTAACATATATTTTTTGTTTATCCATTCTCGCGAAACTTTTAAACAAAGGATGTTCAATGAAGCCGGCTAAACATAAATATACGTTATTGTCACAGGTTATGTCAAACATCCCTTCCTATTTAGTTTCTACGTTGGCGCGTAAGCATAATGTACGAACTCACTAAAATCTTTTTAATACGAAAAATGCCTATTAGACGCAATTAAGGCTATCGAAAGACGGGATGAACGGGAATATGGGACGGTAGTGGTTTTGACTTTTGACTTTTGAATTTAATATTTTGACTTTCCCCCCGCAATATTATATTTTATACAGAATGAAACGCTTACTCCCCAGTACAAGGAAAGAAAGAGGGTAGTACCGGTATGAAGGTAAGAGTCAAACGGATAATCATCCGGTTTTTTATTTTGAGTGCCGTAATTATCGGCGTATCGGCCTGTTCGCCGCAATCGCCGCCGTCACCTTTTGACGCCGCCCCGATTACATCCTTCCGCGACGTCCCCGGCATAACCGAGGATGAAATAAACGCAATAGAAGCGCTTCAAAAACAAACGCCGCATTTTATTTATGGGATGATTCCGGGCACAGAATCTTTTTTGAAGGAAAACGGGGAGATTGGCGGGTATACCGCCCGTGTTTGCGAGTGGCTGACCGAGTTGTTTGGGATTAAATTTGTGCCGCAGCTTTTCGAATGGGACGATTTACTCGCGAAGGTTACTAACGGCGAGATTCACTTTACGGGCGAGATGACCGCGACGGAGGAGCGGCGCAAAATATATTATATGAGCGACCCCATTGCCAACCGCATGGTAAAAATAATGCGGGTGGAAGGCGGCCCGTCGCTGGCGCAAATCGCTCAAACGCGCCCCTTGCGGTATGCTTTTCTGGAAGGCGCGGTAACGCTCAAAGACGTTACCGGCCAGCTTGAACCCGGAAGTTTCGAAGCCGTAATGGTCAACGATCACGGCGCTGCTTACAGGCTGCTTATAAACGGAGAGGTTGACGCTTATATCGCGGAAAGCACGGATGAGGCGTCTTTTGACCCTTACGGCAATGTGGTCATCACAGACTTTATCCCGCTGATTTTCAGCTCGGTTTCCCTGACCACCGGCATCCCGGAACTGGCCCCCGTTATCTCGGTTGTGACAAAGGCGCTAAGGGGCAACGCTATCAGGCATCTCACCAAATTATATAACCTTGGATACGAGGAGTACCGGACGAACAGGCTTTGGCTGCGGTTTACGGAGGAGGAGCGCGAATACATAAAAAATAATCCTGTTGTCAGGATGGGGGCGCTGCACTACAATTATCCGGTGGATTTTTACAACGACCATGAGGGCGAGTGGCAGGGGATTATATTCGACATACTTAAAGAAGTGACGGCGCTTACAGGGCTTTCCTTTGAGGTGGCCAACGATACGTACATGGGGTGGCCTGATTTGTTTCAGTCGCTGGAGCGCGGGGAAGTGTCGTTTGTCCCGCATCTTGTCCGCACGCCGGCGAGGGAGGGGCGGTTTTTGTGGCCGCAGACTGCCAAGATGCAGGACAGCTATCTCCTGATTTCCAAATCTGAGTTCCCAAACCTAAAAATAAACGATGTTTTGGGTATAAGGGTGGCCCTTATCAAGGACTACGCGCACGTAGCCATGTTTCATAAATGGTTCCCAAATCACGCCTATACCGTGGAGTATGAGAGTATCAAAAGCGCGGTGGACGCGCTTGAGCGTAACGAGGTGGATGTCATGATAGGCAGCATGATTCAGCTCCTCGCCCTGACAAACTATCAGGAGCGTATCGGCTACAAGGCGAACCTCGTATTCGGCCTGACTTATGACGTCACCACCGGATTTAACAAGAACGAGGCGGTTCTGCTCTCAATTTTGGATAAGACGTACGCCCAGATCGACATCAACAGAATCAGCGAATACTGGGTACGCAAAACTTATGATTATCAGGCAAAGTTGCTGCAAGCGCAGCGCCCGTGGCTCTTCGGCGCGATCGGCCTGATCCTGATTATTCTCGCCCTCGTATCCGTTCTTTTCATGAGGAGCCGCAACACCGAAAGAAATTTGGAAAAGGTGGTTACGCAGCGGACAAACGAATTGCAGACGCAAGCAAAAGAGCTCGCCCGCCAATCCTCTTTGCTTCAAACGATGATTGACTCAATCCCCAATCACATATTTTGCAAAGACCTTGATTCAAAATTCACCCTTTGCAATAAAAACATGGCCGACTATTTTAATCTTGCGGAAGACAGCATTATCGGAAAGAGCGATATGGACGGGCTTGGAATGCCCATTGACATGGCGGAGGCAATCAGGAGCGCGGACCTGACCGTCATCGACGAGCGCAAACAGATTGTGGTTGAGGAGTGGATACCTTCCGTTCACGGGGAGAGGAGGCTTTTTGAAACGGTCAAGGCCCCGCTCGTACAGGACGGCGCCGTAATCGGGCTTATCGGGATAGGGCACGATATCACCGAGCGCAAGGCGATGGAGGAGGAGGCGCGGTCGGCCTCGCGCTCCAAGTCGGCGTTCCTCGCCACCATGAGCCACGAAATCCGCACGCCGATGAACTCCATCATGGGGTTCGCGGAGCTTGCGATGAGCAGCGGTTCCGTACGCAGAATCAAGGATTATTTAGGAAAAATCACCGAGAGCACAAAGTGGCTCCTGCGTATAATAAACGACGTACTCGACATTTCAAAGATAGAATCCGGCAGAATGGAGCTGGAAAAAATACCTTTCGACCTGCATGGCATTATTTCGCGCTGCCAGTCCGTCATCCTGCCGGAGATTAAGGAGAGGGGGCTCGATTTGAGGCTGTACGTAGAGCCGCCGGTCGGCAAAAAACTTTTGGGCGACCCGGTAAGGCTTTATCAGGCGATTATGAACCTGCTCTCGAACGCCGTAAAATTTACAAGCGACGGAACGATAAAATTCACGTCGATGGTAAAAGATATGAACGGCGGCGGCGCGATAATATATTTTGAGGTGAGGGATACCGGTATCGGGATGAGCCCCGAGCAGGTCAAAAAGATATTCGAGCCGTTCACTCAGGCCGATTCGAGCACGACCCGCAGGTATGGCGGCACGGGGCTTGGGCTTACGATAGTCAAGAATATCGTGGAGATTATGGGCGGAAAGTTAGCGGTGGAGAGTTCGCCCGGCGCCGGCAGCGTGTTTAGCTTTGAGGTTCCGTTTGAAACGATAGACGTGTCCAGCGCGTTCGAAAGCAAGGACATTATCCTTGAAAAACCGCGCTTCGACGGCTTGGTTCTGGTTTGCGACGACAATATCATGAATCAGGAGGTTATATGCGAGCACCTTGCCGACGTGGGGCTGCGGACGGTGGTGGCGGGCAACGGCAAGGCGGGCGTAGATATCGTTTGGGAGCGTATGCGGCAGGGTCAAGAGCCTTTTGACCTGATCTTTATGGATATGTTCATGCCGGTCATGGACGGTACCGAAGCCGCGGTGAAAATAGCGTCTCTGGATACGGGGACGCCCATAGTGGCGGTGACCGCGAACGTGATGGCGAGCGAGCTGGAAAACTATAAAAAGCACGGAATGCCCGACTGTTTGGGCAAACCTTTTACGTCGCAGGAACTGTGGCGCGTCCTGCTAAAATATCTGGTGCCGCTCGACAGTTCGGCCATAGACGAAGACGGGCAGGAGCGGGACAGATTCGAGCTGCAAAATAAACTGCGGCTCAATTTTGTTAAAAGCTATCAAAACATATATATTGATATTACGGAAGCGATTGCGAGGGGTGATATAAAACTCGCCCACAGGCTGACGCATACGCTAAAAGGGAACGCGGGGATGATTGACGAGCCCGGCCTGCAAAATATCGCGGCGGAGGTCGAAACTCAGCTTAGAAACGGGGCGGCCTCAATTCCCGAAGGCCAGCTAAAACTTCTCGAAGCCGAATTGACGCGGGTTCTGGAAGAGTTGAAACCGCTTCTCGACAAATCGGCGGAACAGTGCATGGCCGTGTTGAGCGCCGGGCAAATATCGGCGTTGATTGAAAAAATAGAGCCTATGCTCGCTAACATAAATCCGGGAGTAGTGTACCTGCTCGACGATATCCGCGCTATCCCCGGATCGGAAGAACTTGTACGTCAAATCGAGGACTACGATTTTAAGGCCGCGGTCGGGACGCTTTGTCAACTTAAAGAGGAGATGGGTACTGAGTCATGAGTGAAGTAAAGAAGAACAGCGTGCTGATTGTTGACGACGATAAGGGCAACATCATGGCGCTCACGGATATTCTCATCTCCGAGTATATCGTTTACGCGGAAAGAAAGGGGCTGGACGCCGTCGCCGCGGCGGAAAAATACTTGCCCGACGTCATTCTGCTCGATATTATCATGCCGGAGATGGACGGATACGCCGTAATTTCAGCGCTGAAAAATTCTGAAAAAACAAAAAATATCCCCGTTATCTTTATCACAGGCCTCGGCGGTTTCGGCGCCGAAGAAAAAGGGCTCGCTTTTGGAGCCGCGGATTATATAAGCAAGCCGTTTTCAAGGGCGATTGTCAAACTTCGGATACGCAACCAGATAAAAATACACAACAAATTATCGGTTGTAAACGAAACGCTCGATATCATGGGAAGCATACTGAACAAAACGGACGCGATGATTTATGTGACCGACCCGGATACCGACAGGGTATTGTTTGTAAACGATTTTATGAAGCGGCATTTCGGAATCGAAGGCGATGTTGTCGGGCGGCTGTGTTACGAAGTGTTTCAGAAAGGCTTTGATCAGAGGTGCTATTTTTGCCCCTGCCGGCAGCTCGACAAAGACCCGAACTCCGTCGTTATATGGGAAGAACACAACACGCTTACGAACTGCTATTACCGGAATTACGACCGTTATATCGACTGGCCGAGCGGCAAAAAAGTGCATATCCAGCATTGCGTCGACTTAACCGACATTAGAAAACTCGACGACCTGCTCTACGCGGTAAACAACGCGGCCGCTCTCCTCCTCAACTGCGATACGGAGTCTTTTGAGAACAATCTGTATCAGAGCATGAGCCTTATGTCCAAGGCGGTAAACGTTGACCGCATGTACATCTGGAAAAATTTTACCGTTGAGGGGCGGCTTCACTGCGCTCAGCTCTACGAATGGTCGGAAGGCGCCGAGCCGCAGCAGGGCAAGGAGTTTACGCGTGGCATACCTTACAGCGAAAACATCCCCCGGTGGGAACGAGAACTTTCTGAGGACGAATGTATAAACGGCATACTTTGCGATATGCCTCCGGAAGAGCAGGAACTGCTGGCGCCGCAGGGCATACTGTCCATTCTCGCGGTGCCGATATTTATAAAGGAAAGTTTTTGGGGTTTTGTCGGTTTCGACGACTGCCACTGCGAGCGGCAGTTTACGGAAAAGGAGGAATCGATTCTGCGCTCCGGCAGTATTTTGGTAGCGAGCGCCCTGCTCCGTAACCAAATGGTTCAAAGCATCCGCGACACCTCAGCCCAGTTGGAGACCGCGCTTGAACAGGCGACCGTCGCGAGCAAGGCAAAGGGCGATTTCCTCTCCACCATGAGCCACGAAATGCGGACGCCGATGAATGCTATCATAGGCATGACCGCCATCGGGAAAAAAGCGAGAGACATAGAGCAGAAAGACCGCGCCCTGAATAAAATCGAGGACGCGTCCACCCATCTGCTCGGCGTGATAAACGACGTGCTCGACATGGCGAAGATTGAGGCCGACAAGTTGGAACTGTCGCCCACGGAATTTAATTTTGAGAGAATGCTGCAAAAGACGATGACCGTCGCCAACTTCCGCGTGGATGAAAAGCGGCAGGTGATGACCGTAAGCATAGACAATAAAATACCCGGTTTTATTATCGGGGACGACCAGCGTTTGACGCAGGTGATAACCAATCTCCTCTCCAACGCGGTAAAGTTCACGCCGGAGGGCGGCAAAATCCATATTGAGGCGACTTTGGCCGGCGAGACCGCCGAAGATTGCGAACTGCGGATTGAGGTCTCCGACAGCGGGATAGGCATATCCCCTGAACAGCGGGACAGGCTGTTTCTCCCGTTTGAGCAGGCCGAAAGCGGGACAAGCCGCAAATTCGGCGGCACGGGGCTGGGGCTCGTCATATCCAAGCGGATCGTCGAGCTTATGGGCGGCAGGATTTGGGTTGAATCCGAACTCGGCACCGGCGCGCGTTTTATTTTTACAGTAAAGGTGCAGCGCGGCAGGAAAGAGGACGATAACGCAAGCGAATGTTCGGAAATAGACAGCGCCGCCGCGTATACCGGCGCGTTTGAAGGCAAGCGAATGCTGCTCGCGGAGGATATCGAGATCAACCGTGAGATAGTTATGGCGTTTCTGGAAAATACCGGAATTATCATCGACTGCGCCGAGGACGGCAAGAAAGCGCTCGACATGATAGAGGCTACGCCAGGCAGGTACGATGTTGTGCTCATGGACGTACAAATGCCGAGGATGGACGGTCTCGAAGCGACGCGCCGCATACGCGCCCTGCCCGCCGCGCTGCCGATTATCGCGATGACCGCAAATGTCTTTAAGGCCGACATTGAGGAGTGCCTCGCGGCAGGCATGGACGACCATGTCGGCAAGCCTCTTGATATTGAAAAAGTGTTGGAAAAATTGCGTAAATATTTGAAAACGTGAGGGAAATCGTGACGGAAGAAAAAAAGAAAACAAAAAGCGTGCTCATTGTGGATGATGAGAACTCAAACATCATGGCTCTCACGCATATTTTGAGCCCTGAGTATAATATTTACGCGGCGAAGAGCGGGGAGCAAGCCATCAAAGCCGCGGAAAAATATTCGCCGGATGTCATCCTGCTTGATATCATCATGCCGGAAATGGACGGGTACGCCGTAATCGCCGCGCTGAAAGCTTCCGAACAAACGCAAAACATCCCCGTTATTTTCATATCGGGCCTCAACAGGGCGGACGACGAGGAAAAAGGGCTCGCATTGGGCGCCGTGGACTACATAGCCAAACCTTTTTCTTCCGATGTAGTCAGCTTCCGAGTCAAAAATCAGATAGAAGTATCCGGCCGGCAGCGGTCCGAAGCGGGAAGGTTAGGTTTGTGAATAAAGATTTCGGCATTGAGCGCACAAAGTTGCCGCTCGTACACTTAGCCTGGCCGATTTTGATTGAGAACATCCTGCGGATATCGGTAATCAGCGCCGATGTTTTCATGCTGAGCTACTACTCGGAAGAAGCCGTCGCCTCCGTTGGCCTTATCGTCCAGCTTGTTTTTTTCATCACCCTCCTGTATCTGATGGTGGCTTCCGGCGCGAGCATACTCATCGCCCAAAACCTCGGCGCGGGCGATACGAAAACCGCCGGGCACGTGGCGCAGGGGGGTATCGTGCTGTCTATAATATTTTCCATACTGTTAAGCGTCGTAATGTGCCTGAGTGCGGACTCGATAGTCGGTTTTTACAGGCTCGACCCGCGCGTGCACGCGTACGCCTTTCAATACATGTTCATATTCAGCGCCGGCTCGGTAACCGTGGCGCTCAGTATGATTTTGGCGACGATCATCAGATCCTACGGCCACACGCGCGGGCCGATGCTTGCCAATTTAGCGGCCGCTATTGTAAATGTAATCGGTAACTATGTCGTAATTTTCGGCAAATTCGGCGTCCCAGTCCTCGGCGTTCCGGGCGTCGCGGTGTCTACGGTATTCAGCCATACCGTCCTTTGTGTGATACTGTATATCATGCTGAAAAAAAGGCGGCGTATCCAACTGGAACGCGGCGGGCTTTTCAAGGTTCCGAAATCTGTCTACCGCCAGATACTCTCCGTGGGCATACCGACCGCCGGGGAAAACGTGTCATACAATTTAGGCCAGATAATGATAATGCGCTTTATAGCCTCCCTCGGCACCGAGGCGATAGCCGCGTTCACCTGTACGGTCACCGTTTTGCGCTTCGTGTTTATAACGTCAATCTCCATAGGTTCCGCCGTGCAGATAAAGGTGGGTTACTTCGTAGGCGCCGGAATGGCGGAGATTGCGCAGCGCAAGGTTTATCGCTATTTCCTATCAGGCTTCGCGATTTCGCTCGGATTGGTAATAGTCGCCAAACTGTTCCAAGTCCCGATAATAAGCATATTTTCAACCAACCCGACCATTCAGGCAATGGCGTTTGGAATGCTTTTTATTGCGCTTATTCATGAGCCCGGCAGAAATTTCAACGTGGTAATCATCCCCGCCCTTAAAGGCGCCGGCGACGTACGCTTTCCGGTTTACGTCGGGATGATTTTCATGTGGGGTGTGGGCGTGTCGCTGGCGTACGTGTTTGGGATAAAGTTAGGATGGGGCCTGATAGGAATCTGCGTAGCCCTGGCGCTCGACGAATGGAGCCGCGGCCTCATGATGCTCTGGCGCTGGCGCGGGGGGCGGTGGAAGACGAAGGCGCTGGTGGGGAAAAAATAATCCCCCAATTTTAGACGTGCGAACACCGTTCCCGCATTGCCCGTCTTTCCCGCTTCATATATTGACACCCGGGCTCACATATATTATCTTTAAGAATAGCAGTTCCACCCCCTAACCCGAAAGGGGCCCAAACCATGATAATAGCCAACCCGCTCTACGACACCGCCTTCAAGGAGCTCGTGCGAGACCCTGACGTCGCCAAGGCGATAATCGGTACGCTTTTGGGGACCGAGGTGCTCGAAGTTGAGCTGAATGTGACCGAACGGAACAGGCCTATGGCCGAAAACGACAAGTTCCCGAGGTCTATCCGTCTCGATTACTGCGCTACGATACTGAACGAGGCCGGTGAAAAGCAACAGATACTCAT
>JAITFQ010000150.1 GCA_031281225.1 Chitinispirillales bacterium | reverse complement strand
GAAAGTGCATTAATTATTTTTGTATGTCTTTGGTTGTGATAGTTCTTTGAAAACATAAATATGTGATATGGGTTCTCTGTACATATTTTTTTATATTTAGTAATTCCAGTTGTTTAATTGGAGCTAAATCAACTCTTTATATTACGGAGAGTTTGATCCTGGCTCAGAACGAACGCTGGCGGCGTGCTTAATACATGCAAGTCGTGCGTGATTCTGGGGGCAACTCTGGATGAAAGCGGCGAACGGGTGAGTAACACGTAAACAATCTGCCTGCAGATTCGGGATAACCTTGCCAACGCGGGGCTAATACCGGATGTGGTCATAGAATCGCATGGTTTTATGATTAAAGGTGACCTCTACTTGTAAGTTATTGTCTGCAGATGAGTTTGCGTCCCATTAGCTTGTTGGCGGGGTAACGGCCCACCAAGGCTTTGATGGGTAGCCGGCCTGAGAGGGTGAACGGCCACATTGGGACTGAGATACGGCCCAGACTCCTACGGGAGGCAGCAGTAGGGAATTTTGCGCAATGGGCGAAAGCCTGACGCAGCAACGCCGCGTGAGTGATGACGGCCTTCGGGTTGTAAAGCTCTGTTGTACGGGACGAAAAGGTTCATGGCTAATATCCATGTTCTATGACGGTACCGTGCGAGGAAGCTCCGGCTAACTACGTGCCAGCAGCCGCGGTAATACGTAGGGAGCGAGCGTTGTTCGGAATTACTGGGCGTAAAGGGAGCGTAGGCGGGTTTGTAAGTTAGGAGTTTAACGCGTGGGCTTAACCCACGTTTGGCTTTTAATACTGCGGATCTTGAGTTGGGGAGAGGATGATGGAATTCCAGGTGTAGCGGTGGAATGCGTAGATATCTGGAAGAACACCGATAGCGTAGGCAGTCATCTGGCCTTAAACTGACGCTGAAGCTCGAAAGTCGGGGGAGCAAACAGGATTAGATACCCTGGTAGTCCCGACCGTAAACGTTGAACACTAGTTGCTGGGAGAGTCAATCCTTTCGGTGACGTAGCTAACGCGTTAAGTGTTCCGCCTGGGGAGTACGCCCGCAAGGGTGAAACTCAAAGGAATTGACGGGGGCCCGCACAAGCGGTGGAGCATGTGCTTTAATTCGATGCAACGCGAAGAACCTTACCTAGGCTTGACATGGGGGTGTAAGTCCGTAGAAATATGGAACCTTCCGCAAGGAACGCCCTACACAGGTGCTGCATGGTTGTCGTCAGCTCGTGTCGTGAGATGTTTGGTTAAGTCCAGCAACGAGCGCAACCCTCGCCCCTAGTTGCCAGCGGGTAATGCCGGGAACTCTAGGGGGACTGCCCAGTTTAACTGGGAGGAAGGTGGGGATGACGTCAAATCCTCATGGCCCTTACGCCTAGGGCTAGACACGTGCTACAATGGCCGGTACAGCGAGCAGCCAGCTGGTGACAGTGCGCTAATCTCTCAAAACCGGTCTCAGTTCGGATAGGAGTCTGCAATTCGACTCCTTGAAGTTGGAATCGCTAGTAATCGCGGATCAGCATGCCGCGGTGAATACGTTCCCGGGCCTTGTACACACCGCCCGTCAAGCCACGAAAGTTGGCAGTACCCGAAGTCGCTTCCTTAACCGTAAGGAGAGGTGCGCCTAAGGTAAGGCTGATGATTGGGGCTAAGTCGTAACAAGGTAGCCGTATCGGAAGGTGCGGCTGGATCACCTCCTTTCTGGAGCACCTGAGACTTATAGTCTTGGGGACGATTGACCGGAGAACCCAATATCACATTTTTATGTTTTTAAGAATTTTGTTTTATTATACATCGTTGGGGTTGAGCAATAGTTATGAAAAGAATCCTGGTGTTTGTTGCATCTTTGAGTATATTGTTTTGTGCAGGATGCTTTCCTGTGCTCGTAGGTGATATGCGAACAGACCTTACCCCAAGAATGCCGAATGATAACGTAGAGGTTTTTACAGATCGTGAAAGTATCCCCTGGCCATACAAGTCAATTGGAGTAATTACTTCGACAGAAAATACGTGGTTTAAGACCCTTCCCGATCAAAGGCTGATTGGCGAAATCGTTGAGAGAGCTAAAACGATGGGGGCGGATGGAGTTATTCTTGTGAGTAGAATTGCTTATCCGCATCGTTATGTGGCAGAGGCGATTGTCAAGGAAGAAAGTGGTGTCTCAGTACCGGTACCGTTGCCGCCTCAAAGTGATGTAAATATAAATACTAATGATATTTAGCGGAGTGTTGCAGGGAGTATCCTTTGATTTTAATTTTTTGGGCTTGTAGCTCAGTTGGTTAGAGCACTGCTCTGATAAGGCAGGGGTCGAAAGTTCAAATCTTTCCAAGCCCACCATCTATTGAGTGAGGCATACTAGGAGGTTGTTTATGGACGTGGCATTATGTGACGTGGTACGAAAAGACCAACTTGACGAATATTACAGGCAAGAAGGTCTTGTGAATACTGAGGACAGGATTGAACGATTGATGGCTGAAACCGGTGTTCGGGCTATGCGCGGCTCCAACATAGAGGACGGAGTGACAGCACTTGCCATATTGGAAGAGACAGTATACTTGGGGCATTGGAGGTATTTTAGCAATGCTAGATAACAAACCAATGAGCCCTAAGGAGGCAGCAAGGCACTTCTCTGTTATTAGAGAGGGCAACTGTTTTGCTCACACTATTCGAGAAATGGAACGTAAAATATATGAGTTAACTGGCGATAAGCGCATCCCATTCCATATAACCATAAAGCAGTCTTTGGCCACAAATGGAGGCTCGGCAATAGTGTTCTACCATAGTGGATGTACGATACTTTTACCGGATGATTGCCCTAATCAAAACAATAAAGATGTGCGGTTCATACTTGCGCATGAACTTGGACATATATCATACAACGCAGAAAAGTTAGGTATCATTACAGGTAGGACTTCACCTTTGCCGGATGAGGAGATTTATGCTTGGGAATTTGCGTATCATTTAACAGAAATTAGAAGTAATGGGTATAGGAATGGCGTTGGTCAAGAACACATATTTGGCGATGACGACTTAGGAAAACTTCTTATATACAACGTAAAAAAGCAGCGGCCTGATATATACGAAAACATGAAGTCGTTTTTAGATGGGTTGACCATTTGACACCGCAAAAAGGAAAAATCGTTAAATATGGCAGAAAAGACAGGTGAAAAAGAAGTAAAGAAACTGTGTCTTGAGGTATAAAAACAAAGGCAAGTAGTGCCGGATATCACAAGTCCCATCAATTGACCCCATTAGCATGTTTATTTGCGATTCAAAAGCCTCAATCCGTTATTATAGGTTAGCAGCGCCACCTCTTCCGGTGTTTTTGCGAGAATTTCCGCGGCCTTGTTTATGATGGTAAAGATATTGGCAGGCTCGTTGAACGGGCCGGGTACGCCGGGGGGGAGGATGTCGGGGCTGTCGGTTTCTACCAGTAATTTGCCGGGAGATACTTTTTTTAGTGATTCGGCGGCGCGTTTGCTGCCGGGAATCAGTATTGACCCCGAAAACGAGATGCAGCAGCCCAATTTTTCAAGCTCGCAAACTAAATCGGGCGGGCCGGAGTATGAGTGAATCGCCCCGCCGCAGCGCAATCCCCCCATGTTTTTCAGTATTGACAGCAGGCTCCCCCACGCTTTCCGGCAATGTATCGACACCGGGCGCCCAAACCGTCCGGCTATCTCTAATTGGCGCGTAAAAATATCTATCTGCCTGACGTCATTCCGGGGGCTTACGGTATTGTCAAGCCCTATCTCCCCCACCGCCGCGGACGGGTCGCGGTTCAGGTACCCTTCAAGTTCCGTATCCCAATTATCGCCGGCCTGGTCGACATACCACGGGTGCACCCCAAACGCGCACGATACCGAGACGGCGCTATTACAGAGATCGGCATTACCGCCATATTTTGCCCCAATCCGCGCGACGCCCGCCCAGTCCTCCTCGGCGCTCCCGCAGCAAAGAAGCCGGCGCACGCCGGCGCGTCCGGCCCGACAGAGGATATCGTCGACGCTCCCGGCGATACGCTCGTCCTGCAAATGGCAGTGGGTATCAAACATTGCCGTTGCGGACAGCCTTTGCTATCTCCTCGAATTTGTCGAGCGAAAACGGTTTGGGCAGGAAATGTAATTTCCGGATATCCTCGTCACAAACCTCAAAATCCGACGCGTATCCGGTTATGATCACCTTTTCCAACGCTTCCGGGTTAGCGGCTTTGAGGCGTTCGAAAAAACCGTCCGGCTCTTCCGTAATATAGTCGAGGCACAGGAAAATCAGGTTCCACGGTTTTTCGCCGTCAGCCGAGGAGAGTTTTGTCCAAAAACTTTGCGTGGAGAGCGCTTTTTCGATTTTCACGTTTCTGAAATTTATTTCAAGAACATCGCACAGCAGTTGGTGGACCTCCATGTCCTCGCTGGCGATTAATACTTTTGTCGGCATAATCACTATCCTAAGTCCGATTTTTATATTTCGGGACAGATAAAGGGATAAAACCTATCTGGCTTTCTCGTAAAGCACCCTCGACAGCAGCAGCCTGCCTCTTTCATCGTAAGTATCAATTTTCACCGGGCCGACCCCCCTGGCGTACCACGCGGTTATGTTGCGGGTCTGCGTAAGGTTTGCGGTAACGGACGCGGTTATGACCGCTGTCACCTTGTACGCCTCAAAAGTTCCAGCCGGAACCCTTACCCGCTCAATACCCACGCATTTTTGGTCTGTGAGCGAAATCCTCGCGCGGAAATCCATGCCCATATCGTCCGTGCCTGTCGCTACATTGATATATACGTGCGAGTCTTCAATCGCAGAGCCGGGCGTCAGTTCGGAAGGGATGCGTATATTGCCATCCACAGCCACCGCGAAGGCGAGGTCATTAAAACTTTCCCCGAAGCCCAGGGTCAGCCAGCACACCTCCACATCGCCGTCAACAATATTCACCGTATGTTCAATCGCGTCGCCAACCGGCCTGCGTTTCTTGTCAAGCTCCTGCCCGACGTAGGTGATGGCTCTGTTATCGCCCGAACCCTCCACCGACTTTACAGTCCAGTGAACGTAGCCTATTGGCTTACCCCTGCCCCTGTTCAAAAGGGCTGTGGTCATCGACTTTCCTTCCTCCATCACAAAAAACAGATCATTCGCAAAAGCGCCAACGGTAACAACAAAGACCAAAACCAGCGCGGATACAACTTTTTTCATGATTTTTACTCCATAAAGGTTAAGTTTTCACAGCGTTCACACTGTATCAAATGTTAAGACTTATAAAGATAATACATTTTTTTACCAATGTCAATAGTGGGGTTTGATTTTTTTTGAAGAACTGATTTTTTATGGAGCTGAGAGGGATCGAACCCGCGACATCCAGCTTGCAAAGTTAGCGCTCTCCCAATTGAACTACAGCCCCTTTCTAGTTGTCAGTGATTAGTTGTTAGTTAAAACAATCTGTATTCTTGTCTTCCTCTTAAACTAACCTATGTTAAAAGTTTAAGGTTTATGTCTATTCGCAGTACCCCACCAATTGGCAAGGTCAAGTGTCGAAGCCATAAATACTCTAATATCTGTGGTTGGCTGCCGATCAATGCCGCCGTCAAGCCTAACTATTGCGACGGTCGGGCCAATTGCGCACGCCAAAAATAAAATTATTACTGTCGAAATCGACACCTTTTTCATGCAAAATCCTCAAACCCACCCATAACAGGAATATAGTTAAAGGCAGAAGAGAAATCAAAACAAAAAACAAAATTAAATTGGCTACGGGACCGGGCGGGTCAGGGGGGGTCAAAATCGTCAATGCTAATAAATATCTTGAAATCGTATACCTTATAAATTCCTCACGCCTCCACCCACCGCCTCCACAATTTTCTCCATATCAATAAGTTCCTCTTTCCCGTCTGCCAGATTTTTCAGCCGCACTTTACCGTCTTTTGCCTCGTCCCCGCCGATGAAGAGGGCATATCGCGCTTTGGCGTTGTCGGCGGATTTTAGCTGTTTGCCGATGTTTTGGTTCTCTTTTAGCGAAAACTCGCAGGATATTCCCGCCGCTCTTAATTGACAAGCTGTTTTTATAACTTCGGCGTGCGCGCCGCTGTCGATTGATACGATAAAAACGTCGCTGCGGGGCGGTGGGGCGGCGGCTTACATGAAGTTGGCTGTAGATGAGCCGATTTTATTTAACATAACAGTTGGAAGAGGGGGAATGGAATAGACGTACCGGGGTTGGACCGGCTCTTCAATCCGGTGATCCTGGAGCAAATGGAGAAAGAACGCCCGTCAAATTTGGATGGAGCTCAAAAAAACGGCTCCGTCCATCACCCTCTCTGCGCGTGCAGCAGCCTGTCGAACTCCTGTGCCGGCACCGGCGGGCTGAACAGGTAGCCTTGCATCTTCTCGCACCCGTGCGCCAGCAGATACTGCGCTTGCGTCTCTTTTTCGACGCCTTCGGCGATTACGGTCAGATTCAGGGAATGGGACATCGCGATTATCGCCTTGACTATCTCGGCATCACGCGAATTTTCGGGGATGTCGAGGAGGAACGAACGGTCAATTTTAAGCGTGTCGATGGGGAAGCGTTTTAAGTAGCTTAGCGATGAGTAGCCTGTCCCAAAATCGTCAATGGCTATCCTCACCCCCAAATCTTTCAAACTGCTCAGCGTTTTTAGCGTATCCTCCGGGTTTTTCATGCTCATAGACTCGGTTATCTCCAGTTCAAGCAGGCTGGGCAGCATTCCGGAATCCCGGAGCGCACTCTCTACTAATGGCACGAGGTCTTCCTGCTGAAACTGATTGGCGGAGAGGTTTACCGAAATAATCAGCGGTTCGCCAGTTTTCTGCCATTTTCTCGCCTGGGCGCAGGCTGAACGTAAAACCCATTCGCCTATTGAGAGTATCAGGCCGGTGTCTTCGGCTATCGGTATAAACTGATTCGGCGGAATCATCCCGTGTTCAGGGTGCCGCCAGCGTATTAGCGCTTCCATGCCGGTAATTTTGCCGGTTTTGATCTCTACCTGCGGCTGGAAGAATGTGGAAAGCTCGCCGCGGCCGAGCGCGTTCCGCAGATCGTTTTCGAGGGTCAGCCGTTCGAGCGCCCGCGCGTTCATGCTCGGTTTGTAGTGTTGAAAATTGTTGAGCCCCACGTCCCGCGCGCGGTGCATCGCGGTTTCGGCGTTTTGGAGTATCGGCACCTTGCCGTCGCCGTCGATGGGGAAAATGCTTATGCCGATGCACACGGAAGCGTGGATACTGTGCTCGCCCACTTGTATCGCCCCGGCGCAGGCGTTGAGGATCCTTTTGGCTACCTTGCCCGCGTCTTCCTGATGGGCGACCTCCTCGAGGATGATGGCGAACTCGTCGTCGCCCGACCTGAACACCACGTCCACGTCCCTCACGCAGGTGATCAGACGGTCGGCCATAAGCTGCAGGAGCGTGTCGCCCGCTTCGTAGCCGAACGTGTCGTTTATGAGCTTGAACCGGTCGATGTCGAGAAGCAGGAGCGCCATGAGTTCGTTGTTGCGCCGCGCGTGGTTAATCATAAACTCAAGTCTGTCCTGCAGGAGCAGGCGGTTCGGGAGCATCGTGAGCGAATCGTAGTAGTGCTTGTTGAGCGACTGCGACATCTGGTTCGCGGCGTCTATAACCGTGCCGACGTAGTGGGAGATCTCCCCTTTTTCGTTTTTGTGGGAGCTTATGGAGAGCCACTCGCGCAAAACTTCGCCGTCTCCGCGCTTGTTCATGATCTCGCCCCGGTAGCTGCCCCTGCGCTTCAGCGTGCGGAACAGCGCGTGGAAAAAATCCTCGTCCTGCCCGTCCGACTTGAGTATGGCCGGTATTTTGCCGAGCGCCTCCGATTCCTTGATATCGAATTTGTTGAAATAGCCGGGGTTGGCCGTGAGCATTTTGCCCTTGGGGTCGGTAATGAATATCGCCTCGCTGGCGTTCGTGAAGAAAATATCATAAAACGCGCACTTGGCGGCGTGTATGTCCGTCTCCGCCTCGGTTTCGGTCGCCGCGCCGCGCGTCTTGTTCGAATTGGCCATGTCTCTCATATATTACCTAAGGGGGTGCGGTTATCCGTTTATTGAAAATACTCCTTACCTTATATAATATAATATCATTGGACGGGTAAAAATCAATAAATTTTTATGTTGTTTGAAAAAAAAACCATCGCTCCATCCTTTTCAACCCCGGTGTTTGGGCTTCGTTAAAAAAAATTTGACTTCCGCAACACCGATAATGTATATTATCGGGTTGCGTTGGGTTGTTACAGCACGCGGATGCAGGCGGGCCAAACGTATATCTCATAGTTTCACATGTATCGTAGCGAGGTTTTTTAGATGAAAAAATTAACGCTTCTCCTGATAATGCTGTTCAGCGTGTCGGTTTTTGCCCAAGACCTTCCGCGCATTGCGGTCTATGTGACCGGCGATGTCCATGATAACGAAAAAAGGGTGCTCGGCACGCGCATGCTCGCCTCCCTCGTCAATAGCGGGCGGTACACTGGCATCGAACGCTCCAATGCGTTCCTTGCCGAGATTGAGCGGGAGCAGGTGAGGCAGCGTAGCGGCGCCATTGATGACAACCAAATCAGCGAACTGGGCCGGCAGTTCGGCGTCAGGTACGTCTGCGTCGCCGACATAACCCCGGCATTTGGCGCCTATCAGGTTTCCGCCAGGGTGATTGACGTAGAAACCGCGGTGGTTGTTTTCATAGGCGAGTCCAACAGTTCCTTGAGAACAATGGAGGAGCTCACGCAGGTTTCCGACGAGGTGGTGAAAAATATGTTTGGCAGACAGACCGGATTTGGGGCCGCAGTATCGGAACCTGTAGTGCCTCAACCTAGGTCGGTGGTGCAGATTGAGCCAGCAAGAGGGCCGGCGAAAGGAACTTTTTGGCTAGGTCTAGGAATGGACATTTTAGGCGCAGGGATTATCTCTTACGGTGTTTGGGAAAACATCAGGGTGGTAGACCGCGTTGACAACGGCGAGTTTTCCGCTGCTAAAAATTCTGTGAAAAACCGCAATGCCGCGTACGCGGTTGGAGCGGCGGTTTTGCTGGGTGGAGTCACGATTCACATATTTTTTTAAGGAACGATAGATAAAAATGAAAACGTCTGAAAAATTCATGGTAAAAAGCGTACCCCTGCTGTCGTGTCTCTGTGCGCTGATCTTTTGGTACTGCGCAAAGATACCGGATCATTGCAGTGATCACAATGTTTTTGACCCGAACACCCAGTTTTGCTCTGACGGTGTGGCTCACGATAAATGTAACGGTAAAGAGTATGACCCGAGACTTGGCAACCCGTGCAGTACTAATACCCACACGCTCACAGTCCACCAAAATCCAATTGACGGCGGTACGGTGTCACCGGGCGGTATGTCAACCCACAATGCGGGAACGTCGGTTACCGTGACGGCTATGCCGAATTCGAATTTGGGCTATTCTTTCACAGGATGGACTGGTGTGCTGCCGGCTGGTATAGACGCTTCCAGCCCTTCGGTGACATTTAACATCAACAGTAATGTTAGCATAATCGCCAACTTCCAGCATGAACCGGTGGCTCCCGATATTGAAATGGTTTTTGTTGAAAACGGTGAGTTTATTATGGGTTGTGTTCAAGGGCGGGATAGTCATACAGACGGGAGTTGTTTGATTCCTGAGGTGCCTTCGCATTGGGTAACCCTTACCAATAGTTATTCCATCGGTAAATATCAGGTTACTCAGGCTCAGTGGTTCGCCGTAATGGGTGATAATCCATCTCATTTTAATTCAGCGCTTGTTGGCGCGAATACAGATTTACATCCTGTTGAGAGGGTTAGTTGGTATAATGTTCAGACGTTTATTAACAGGCTTAATATGCTTTCCGGTCTTCAATATCGTTTGCCTACCGAAGCCGAGTGGGAGTTTGCGGCTCGTGGTGGTAATAGCGGTTTGGAGTCGGGGTACAGGTTTTCTGGCAGTAATGATATTGATGACGTTGCATGGCATTCGCGTAACAGCAATGGAACCACTCATCCCATTGGTCGGCGGCCGGGTAATGAGTTGGGTATTTTTGATATGAGTGGTAATGTTTGGGAGTGGGTCAGTGATCGGTCAACTAGTAATTATGAGGGACGTGAAGATGGGGTGATTAATCCCACTGGGCCGCCTTCGGGTACCCACCACGTATTCCGCGGCGGTAGTTGGGGCTATGGCGCGGGGGTGTCCTATCGCGGTGGTGAACAGCCGGATTTTCGTGACCCCGGCATTGGTTTCCGTTTGGTCTTAGCTAAATAGAGGGCGTAGCGTAAAGTAAGATAGCAGCTTCGCGGTACAGCGGCGTTAGGTGCTGTGTTGCGTAACCATAATAATTTATTAACCGAAAGGACGTTTAAGTATGAGCGTAAAACCTTTAGCCGACCGTGTTTTAGTACGGCCACTTGATGCCCAGGAAAAGACCGCCGGCGGCATCTTTATCCCCGACAACGCCAAGGAGAAGCCGCAGAAGGGCGAAGTTGTAGCCGTCGGCCCCGGGAAAATCACCGATAGCGGCACAAAAATCGAAATGACGCTGAAAACCGGCGACAAGGTATTATACGGGAAGTATTCGGGGACGGAGGTCACCGTCGACGGCGCGGAACTGCTTATTTTGAGAGAAAGCGACGTATTGGCGATTGTCTAAATTGCGGTAACGCGCAAAATTCACCGCTATTGCAGGGGCGGCAGCCTGCCGCCCGCTGTTTTGGCGCGGGAAATATCAACACAACATTAACGTACAATATACAAGTAGGAGAAAAAAAAATGTCTGGAAAACAATTAGTATTTGATGTGACAGCCCGGGAAAAACTGCTCAAAGGCGTAGACACCCTGGCCAACGCAGTCCGCGTTACTCTGGGCCCGCGGGGGCGCAATGTGGTGCTCGACAAGAGTTTCGGGTCGCCCACCGTCACCAAGGACGGCGTGGCGGTCGCCAAGGAGATAGAGCTTGAGGACAAGTTTGAGAACATGGGCGCACAGATGGTCAAGGAGGTCGCCTCCAAGACCGCCGACGTGGCCGGCGACGGCACAACCACCGCTACGGTGCTCGCCCAGATCATCGTCCGCCTCGGCGTGAAGAACGTCACCGCCGGCGCCGACGCCATGGCCATCAAGCGCGGAATCGACAAAGCCGTCAAGGCGATGTCCGAAAGGCTGAAAAACGACTCAAAACCCATCGCCGGCAAGAAAGAGATCGCGCAAGTGGGCGCCATCAGCGCGAATAATGATACGGAGATCGGCGACCTTATCGCCGACGCCATGGAAAAGGTAGGCAAGGACGGCGTTATCACCGTCGAGGAAGCCAAGGGGATCGACACCTATCTCGACGTGGTCGAGGGGATGCAGTTCGACCGCGGCTACACCTCCGCGTATTTCGTGACCGACGCCGACACGATGGAGTGCGTGCTCGACGAGCCTCTTATTCTGATTTTTGACAAGAAGATCAGCGGGATGAAAGACATGCTGCCGCTTTTGGAAAAGGTCGCCCAGCAGAGCCGCGCGCTTTTGATTATCGCCGAGGATGTCGAGGGCGAGGCGCTGGCTACTCTTGTGCTCAACAAGCTGCGCGGGACTTTGAGGATCGCCGCCGTCAAGGCGCCGGGTTTTGGCGACAGGAGAAAGGCCATGCTCGAGGATATAGCAGTGCTCACAGGCGGCACGCTCATCTCCGAAGAGGCCGGCTACAAACTCGAAAACGCGACGATTGACTCGCTCGGCAAGGCGAAGCGCGTCATTATAGATAAGGATAACACGACGATCATCGAGGGCGGGGGGAGCGCGAAAGATATCAAGGCGCGTATCAGCAACATCAAAAAGCAGGTTGAGGCGACAACGTCCGACTACGACCGCGAGAAGTTGCAGGAGCGCCTCGCCAAGTTGGCCGGCGGCGTGGCCGTTGTGAACATCGGCGCGGCGACCGAAACCGAGATGAAAGAGAAAAAAGCCCGCGTAGAGGACGCGCTGCACGCCACGCGCGCAGCCGCGACCGAGGGGATTGTCCCCGGCGGCGGCGTCGCCCTTATCCGCGCCGCAGCGGAGCTTGAAAACCTTAAACTTGAAGGCGACGAGAGTATCGGCGTGGAGATAATCCGCCGCGCCTGCGAAGAGCCGCTGCGCATGATAGTGGCCAACGCCGGGCTTGAAGCCTCGGTCGTCGCCAATCAGGTCAGGGAGGGCAAGGGCGCCTACGGTTTTAACGCCTACTCCGGCAAGTACGAGGATATGGTAAAAGCCGGCGTCATCGACCCCACCAAAGTCACCCGCACCGCGCTCGAAAACGCCGCGTCCATCGCCGGGCTCGTGCTGACCACCGAGTGCGTGATTTGCAGCCTCCCCGAAGAGAAAGCCGACATGGCCGGTATGGGCGGCGGCATGGGCGGGATGGGTGGAATGGGCGGCATGGGCGGAATGGGAATGATGTAATATATAAGGTGACACCGTGTAGGGGCGGCAATCTGCCGCCCGCTATACCGGTGTTCACAATATCACCGCTAATCAACACAGCAGTAAATTGCATTGCCAAGGAAAGAAAAAATGTCTGATATAGATACAAACGAATCGCCGGAACCCGGCCCCGAAACGCTCGAAACGGTCGACGATTCCGAAACCGCCGTCAACACCTTGAAGCAGGAGTTAGACGCTTCCCGCGACAGGTACCTGCGCCTTATGGCCGAGTTTGACAACTACAAGCGCCGCGCCGCCAAGGAATACGAGCGCCTCACAGAGAGCGCCAACGAAAAACTGATGCTCGAAATAGTCGAGGTAAGGGAAAATTTTGAACGCGCTCTGAAAGCCGGGGAATCGGGCGGCGACTTCGCCCCGTTTTTCGACGGGATGAGGCTCATCTTCGCGAAATTTGAGGAAGTTTTGAGCCGCAACGGCCTCACGGTTTTTGCGGAACCCGGGGAGCCTTTTGACCCCGCCGTCCACGACGCGTTAGTGAACACCCCGCACCCCGAAATCCCGGCCGAACACATCGCCGAGGTTTTTGAGCGCGGCTATCGTCTGAAAGACAAAATCGTAAAACACGCCCGCGTGATCGTGTCAAGCGGGACAGGCGGTGAATAGATGGCAAAAGCTGATTATTACGAAACACTCGGCGTGTCCAAAAACGCGAGCGACGACGATATAAAAAAAGCGTACCGCAAGCTCGCCGTGATGTATCACCCCGACAAAAACCCGGGCGACAAGCCCGCGGAGGAGAAATTCCGCCAGGCCACGGAAGCCTACGAGGTGCTCAAAGACGAGAAAAAACGCGCCCAGTACGACAAGTTCGGTCACGCTGCGTTTGAAGGGCCGCAAGGCGGGGGTTACGGCGGATACGGCGGCGGTTTCGGCGGCGCCGGCTTCGACCTCTCCGACGCCCTCCGCGCGTTCATGAACGATTTTGGCGCCGAGTCGATTTTCGGCGACCTCTTCGGCTTCGGCAGCAACTCGCGCGGCAGGCGCGGCAGCGGAAGCAGTTATGGCGGCGTGGGCAAAGGGAACGATTTGCAGGTCAGGCTCGGGCTGACATTAGAAGAAATATCGGCGGGCGTAAAGAAAACCATAAAAGTCAAGCGGCTCGACAGGTGCTCGGATTGCGGCGGCAGCGGCTCGAAATCGGGGCGGCGCAGCACGTGTTCCAAGTGCGGCGGCAGCGGGCGGGTGCGGCACGTATCCAACTCGTTCTTCGGGCAGATGATTCAAGAAAGCGCGTGCCCTCTTTGTAAAGGCGACGGCCAGGTGGTCAGCGACCCTTGCCACGCGTGCAGCGGCAGCGGCCTGCGCCAAACCGAAACAACGGTGACGGTAGACATCCCCGCCGGGGTATCGGAGGGCAACTACATCACCGTGCCGGAAAAAGGCGACGCCGGAAGAGGCGGCAGGCCGTCGGGCGACCTCATCGTCATCATTCAGGAAAAACAGCACGACGTGTTCACCCGTCACGGCTTGGACCTTATCTGCGACCTCAAAATCACTTTCTCGGAAGCCGCGCTCGGGTGCTCAAAAATTATCGAAACGCTCGAAAACAAGGTCAACTTAAAAATCCCCAACGGCACGCAGTCCGGCAAAGTTTTCAAACTGAAATCAAAGGGCCTGCCTGCGCTTCACAACAGAGGCCGCGGCGATTTGCTCGTCCGCGTGACCGTATATACGCCGGAGAAATTGGGGCGCCAGGAGAAAGAACTGCTTGAAAAATTAGCGGAGCTTGGGTTGTGATTCGCAATTTTGACAGAGACAGTTTCAACTCCATCACGTTTATAAATGAGGCTGTTGAAAAGATACGCGAAGACTGCCGCGGACGTAAGGTGTTTTTGCTTGTGTCGGGCGGTGTTGACTCTACGGTAGTCTTCGCG
>JAITFQ010000097.1 GCA_031281225.1 Chitinispirillales bacterium | reverse complement strand
AGCTGTTTGCCTTGACAGCACAAGCGTTAAGGTACATCCTGACGGTACTGGTGCTTTAAAAAAAGAGGCAAACAAAGCATCGGTCGCTCTCGCGGCGGACTCACCACCAAAATTCATATGGTCACCGCATCTGACCGTTCGGCTATAGTTTTTTCTCTTTCCAGTGGTTCCCCCCAAAGCGAATCGTAAAGAACCGTGGGATTATGATAAAGAGCGGTATAAGCAACGTAATGAGATAGAACGTTATTTCCGACGCTTAAAACGCTTTCGCAGGATTTTTACGCGATACGATAAGCTGGATTACATGTTTGCTGGATTTATATTATTGGCAATGAGTATGGATGCGATTTGTAGTGTTAACAGGCTGTAGTTGCTAGAGCCTGTCGAAGGCAGCTTTACCGCGGGTTATTTTAAGGGTAAGCGGCTCACATCTAAAAATTAAAATAGCTATTTTTTGCCCATATAGACAGCATAATTAAAATATTTATAGATTACATCTACACATGAAAAACCGCATTCTCTAAGCATATCGATATGTCTCACTAATTGAGCGGGCCTGTCTTCTGCATAATAAGTAGGCAGCCATTTATTAACAATTTCTTCTTCTGAAACATTTTGCCGCATAAATTCTTTCCATTTATTCATATATACATCCTGTATTGCGTCATTGCTGCCCAAGACAACGTCAATATTGATAAATATACCTTCGTCAATTAAAGAATTGTGTATTTTTTTGTAGAATGCAAGTTTGCCTTCGTCATCTTCCAAATGGTGCAAGGCCAGTGACGATACTGCAAGATTATAGTTTTCAGGAAACTCGAATGTGTTAAAATCCGCCTGAATACTTTTTACGTTTCCGCCAATTTTAGCTTCCGCTATTTTAAGCATTTTTTCCGCGATATCAACGCACGTAATTTTTGCATTGGGGAAGGTGTCTTTGATTGCTTTTGAAATTGTACCGGTACCGCATCCCAAATCTATCATTGAGAACACCTGTTCTTTTGGAAATGGAATTACAGAAACCAATACATCGACCATCTCGCTGTAATGGGGAATCAGCTTTTTGATAATTGTATCAAAATTTTGTGCTTCCTCTTCAAAATGGGCTTTTATTCTATCTGTTCTCATAAAACTGAATATGCTCCTTGTGCGCTCTCGGTTTTTTGGTTAGTAGGCTTTGAGATGGTCGGCCTCTATCTCTATGCTCTCTCCGACCTGCTTGCAGAGCTTATCTAACCGCTCGTCGGTTTTCTTCTGTTGCAGAGCAATCTCCGCATGACTACGGGCGACGCCCTTTAGCATCAGGTCGATCTCCTCATGACGGCGGGCGCCGACTGCAAACATTGCTCGGATTTCCGCCCAAGTCAGCTCTTCATCTCGCTTCTTGCTCATAAATACCTTCACGAATAATGAACACCACTAATCATAATATACTTCATCGGACGGAGACAAAACAAGTTTGGAGTTCATTTTGGGGAGACACGCGGGGGACGTGTGCCGGAGGCGTTCATTGGAAAACCAACCCGTGCCTTGCCGACCCTGACCCTAGTTATTTCGTTATGTCATTTTATTTCAATATAACAAAACGCCTTTTTTCTAATGGGCAATTTGGGATAAAAAACCGTTTTTGGTCTTGCCATGAATTATATTATAGCGGACTTAATTTGACTTTTATTACCGCGATTCCGCCAACCGAAACCCGATGTAACTTCCTTTGGCGCTCGGCGCATAGCCGGCACGGGCCGAGACCCTGCAATCTCTCGCTCTTTGTGTCCAGCCGCCGCCGCGCAGCACACGGTCTGTCCCCGGAGCCGCTCCTGTTTCGCCGTATATACCATACCTATCGCTGACCCACTCGCGGACGTTGCCGCTCATATCGTGTATACCCAATTCATTCGGTTTTCTAGTACCTACCGCCCTTGTCCCGTCGCTACGCCCGTACCAGGCCACTTCATCTAGATTGTTGCTTCCAGCATATCTGTATCCTCTGCTCACCGCGCCGCCGCGGGCGGCGTATTCCCATTCTGCTTCCGTGGGCAGGCGGTACCTCCTGCCGGTCATCGTGTTTAACCGATTGATAAAGTTCTGAGCGTCTCGAAAGCTTATCCGGTCGACGGGCCGGTTGTCTCCCTGGTACTGCGATGGGTTGGAGCCCATCACCCGCGTCCACAGGGCCTGCGTTACTGGATATTTCGCGATCGAGAAATTGCCTACATTCACCTCGCGCGCGGGTCTTTCGTTGTTGTTGCAATCACCGCCCTGTTCGGCTGTACACCCCATATTGAACCTGCCGCCTCTTACAGATACCATCTCTATGGGTATATTGGCCCTGCCCCGCGTGCCGCCGGACAACGATGCCCTTGGGTTTGATGCCAGCTCGTCGTACTTCTCTTGGAGTTTTTCCACAGCGACGATGTATCCGGCGAGCTCGGTTCGCAGAGAGTCACGCTCGGTTTTCAGTTTTTTCGAGAGTACAAAAACGCTGTCGTACATATCGCGGTATAAACGGTGTTCCGTGAGTTCATTTTCGACTTTCGACTTTGCCACTAAACCGGATATAAGAAAAATAAACATCACAACGAGCACCCCCCCAGCAGCCGCGATTTTTATCATCATGTTCTTTTTGATGGAATCGGCCTCCGCCGACAACCGCCCAACGCTGACACTCAGTTCAGCCGATTTTTGCCGCTGTTCTTCAAGCTTCCGTCTAGCCTTAACTAAATCGCCGCACTCTCCACCGTTGCAAGGTTTTTCGTTGCTGTGTTTTTCGCTCTCTTCGTTCGATTTTTCGGTTTTCGGCCCCGGTTCTGTGCCCTGCCCCCCAAACATCGGCATCGTCGGCATTGGACTCAGCTTAACGGTTTGCGGTCTTGCCGGATTTCGCGCTGTTAACTCGCTCCCGCACTCCGCGCAAAACCCAGTATCTTTATGATTTTGGCTACCGCATTCGGGACAATGATTCATTCTTTGCTTTCTTTTTTGGTTGGGGTAACATCCGCTTCACACCCACAAAACTACAACACGCGCGGCAAGATGTCAAATTTTTTATTGTGAGGTATACGATGTATCTTTATCCGTCCAGCCCAAATACCGTCCGCCCTGCCCAGTAAACAAAAAACGCCGCCATCCACGCGATTCCCGTTTGGTAAAGTATAACAAAAAACGTCCCTTTCAAACTCCCAAGCTCCCGCTTGACGGTAGCGACCGCCGCGACGCACGGGGTGTAGAGCAGCGTGAATATCAAAAAGCTAAACGCGGTGAGCGGCGTGAACAGCCCGTGCAGGGCGTCGCCGAGCGATTCCGTGCCGGCCTCCGTCAATACGGCAAGCGTGCTTATGACCACCTCTTTCGCGCTGAAACCGGTAACCAAAGCGGTCGGCACGCGCCAGTCGGAAAAACCTATCGGGGCGAATACCGGGGTCATCAGGCGGCCGATGTGCGCGAGGATGCTGTCGCCGCTGTCGGCGACGGGGTTCAGGCGGATATCGAAGTATTGCAGAAACCATATCACAACCGCTGCCGCGAATATGTACGTAAACGCCCGCAGCACAAAATCTTTCGTTTTGTCCCACATCAGAAACAGCACGGTTTTGGCGGCCGGCAGCCGGTAGTTTGGGAGTTCGAGCACAAACGGGACGGGCGCCCCCCTGAATATGGTTTTGTTCATCACAAGCCCCGAGAGGATGGCGAGGATTATCCCTGTGACGTAAAGGGACATCATCACTAATGCCTGATGTTTCGCGAAAAAAGCCGCGGTGAACAGCGCGTATATCGGCAGCTTCGCGCCGCAGCTCATAAACGGCGTCAGGAGGACGGTCATCTTTTTATCGCGCCGGCTCGCGAGGGTGCGCGCCGCCATAATCGCCGGAACAGTACAGCCAAACCCCATGAGCATGGGTACGATGCTACGCCCCGACAGGCCGATTTTGCGTAGCAGCTTGTCCATGACAAACGCTATCCTCGCCATGTAGCCGCTGTCTTCGAGCATCGACAAAAAGAAAAACAGCGTGACGATAATCGGCACGAACCCCACCACCGCGCCGACGCCCGCGAATATGCCGTCAATAACCAGCGATTGGAGCGCGGGGTTTACGCCAGACGCCTCCAAAGCGCCGTCAACAGCCCGCGCCAACATATCTATCCCCGATTCGAGAACGCCGCTGAGCGGGACGCCTATGACGCCGAAAGTGAGCAAAAAAACGGTGAACATTATCCCCAAAAAAGAGGGCAGCGCCCATATTTTGTGGGTCAGCACGCTGTCGAGCCTCACGCTGCGCCGATACTCGCGGCTCTCCTCGGCTTTTACGACGCAGCGCTTGCAAACGTCCTCGATAAACCGGTAGCGCATGTCGACGATGGCCGCTTCCCTGTCGGTGCCGAGCTCGGTTTCCATCTCAACTACGGCGTGCTCTATCATGTCGGCCTGGTTTGCGGAGAGGGAGAGCGTTTTTAACATGTTGTCGTCGCCCTCGACCAACTTTGTCGCCGCGAAGCGCGCGGGGATGCCGTGTCTTTGGGCATGGTCTTCGACGATGTGCGATATGGCGTGTATTGCCCTGTGCGCCGCGTCGGTGCAGAAGTCTATGCGCAGCGGCAGCGTTTTGTGCGCCGCCGCGTGGATGGCGATCTCCGTGAGTTCGGCAAGCCCCTCTTTCTTTTTGGCCGATATGGGCACGACCGTTATGCCGAGCGCGTTTTGCAACTGCAAAATGTCAACGCTGCCGCTGTTTGCCAGCACCTCGTCCATCATGTTGAGCGCGAGTATCATCGGGATTTGCAATTTGATCAACTGCAAAGTCAAATACAGGTTGCGCTCAATATTCGTCGCGTCTGTTATATTGATTATCGCGTCGGGTTTTTGTTTCAGCAGGAAATCACGGCTCACTATTTCGTCGCTCGTGTACGATGTCAGCGAGTAGATGCCCGGCAGGTCAACGATTGATACGCCCTTGTGCCCGATGACGTTCCCAATCATCCCGTCGACCGTCACCCCCGGAAAATTCCCCACGCGCCTGTTGGCCCCTGTGAGGCGGTTGAACAAGGTAGATTTCCCGCAGTTTGGATTTCCCGCAAGCGCGATAATCATTTGGAAGCCCCGCCGTTTTCGCTGATTTTTTCGATCGTGATTTTCTCGGCGTCTTCAAGGCGCAGGGTGAGCGCGTACCCGCGCAAAAACAGTTCCACCGGGTCGCCCATCGGCGCGATTTTCTTCACGGTTATGACCGTGCGCGGCGTAATCCCCATCTCCAAAAGCCGCCGCCGGAGCGCTTTCTCCCCGCCAACCTGCAAAACGCGGCCGCTTTTGCCGACTTCAAGATTACGCAGTGTCATTATATTAAAACCTGAAAATTAAAGTCAAAGTTAAAACGCTATTAACAATAAGGGCACACCACCCCAAATACGAATATACATAATGCAATATGCACGAATCAACAAATTTTTATTTGTGAGTATACGATATATCTCACGTATTTAGAAAATCCAGCATTGCCGGCTTTGCCGTCACAGTTAAAAATTTTTGTTTGGAGTATACGATGTATGTCACGCATTTAGAAAATCTAACATTGTCGGTGTTGGCTTGCGCCGAGATAAACAAGGCGCTTAAAGAGGCGAACGAGATATTAAAAAAAGCGACGCTCATCTTCGCAAACGAAAGACCCCGATAGCAGCATATCGGTTCATGGGCGAACGCTGTTCGCACCTGCGAATTAATATTTTGCACCCCTGCCCCCCGCCATCATGTATATTATGGTCTTGCCAACGCTAACGACGGTATCAATTAAACTGTAAATAAACCAAAAACCAAAACAGGAGTCAAACCATAATGGGCAAGACCGGAAAGAAGTTCGGGCATTTCGACGACGCGGCGCGGGAATACGTAATCACGACACCGCAAACACCGCACCCCTGGATTAACTACTTGGGGAATCAGGACTTTTTCTCGCTGATCTCGAACACAGCGGGCGGGTACTGCTTCTACAAGGACGCGCGGCTGCGCAGAATCACGCGCTACCGGTACAACAACGTGCCGATAGACATGAACGGGCGCTACTTCTACATAAACGACGGCGGCGATGTCTGGTCGCCGGGGTGGAAGCCGGTCAAAAAAGACCTCGACAACTACAAATGCCGCCACGGAATGGGCTACACAGCCATACACGGCGGGCGAGGCGGACTCGAGGCGGAAGTGCTGTTCTTCGTGCCTATGGATTTTAACGGCGAGGTGCAGAAAGTCAAGCTGACGAACACCAGCGGCAAGAAAAAAAGCTTTACTTTCTTCTCGATGATCGAGTTCTGCCTGTGGAACGCGCACGACGACTTCACAAACTTTCAGCGCAACCTGAATACCGGCGAGGTGGAGATCGACGGGTCGACCATCTACCACAAAACCGAATACCGCGAGCGGCGCGACCACCTGTCGTTCTACACGGTGAACAGGGCGGCGACAGGTTTTGACACCGACCGCGACAGCTTTACCGGACGCTACGACGGGTTCGAAAAACCGGAAGCGGTCATGAACGGGAAATCGACAAACTCCAAGGCCGACGGCTGGAGCCCCATAGCCTCGCACAGCTTCGACATCACGCTTGAAGCCGGAGAATCCACCGAGCTCGTCTTCGTTTTGGGCTACGTGGAAAACGGCGAGGACAAGTGGGAAGCGCCGGGCGTCGTCAACAAGAAAAAAGCGAAAGAGATGATAGCGAAGTTCTCAACGCCCGAAGCGGTCAACAAGGCGCTTGATGAGATGAAAGTTTTTTGGGACGACCTGCTGTCGAGGTACACGGTGAAGAGCAAGGACGAAAAGCTCGACCGGATGGTCAACATCTGGAACCAGTACCAGTGTATCGTGACGTTCAACCTCTCCCGCAGCGCGTCGTACTTCGAGTCGGGGATCGGGCGCGGTATGGGTTTCCGCGATTCGAACCAGGACATCGCGGGCTTTGTGCACCAGCTGCCCGACCGCGCGCGCCAGCGTATTATCGACCTGGCGTCGACGCAGTTTGAAAACGGCGGGGCGTACCACCAGTACCAGCCGCTGACCAAAAAGGGGAACAACGAGATCGGCGGGAATTTTAACGACGACCCGCTTTGGCTGATCTACTCCGTCGCGGCGTATATCAAGGAGACGGGCGATTGGAGCATTTTGGACGTGTCGACGCCGTTTGACAACAACGCGGCGATCGCGAAACCGCTGCTCGACCACCTGACGGCGTCGTTTTACCATGTCGTCAATAATCTGGGCCCAAACAAACTGCCGCTTATCGGCCGGGCCGACTGGAACGACTGCCTGAACCTGAACTGTTTCTCGACCACGCCGGACGAGTCTTTCCAGACCTCCACGAACATGGACGGCAAGACCGCCGAGTCTGTGATGATCGCCGGGATGTTCGTCTGCATCGGCGAGGAGTACGTCAAGATTCTTGAAAAACTCGGCAAGAAGGACGAGGCCGCCAAAGCCGCGGGGCACATCGACGCGATGCGCAAGACGGTGATGGACAAAGGCTGGGACGGCGAGTGGTTCATCCGCGCCTACGACAATTCGAGCAAGAAGATCGGCAGCAAGGAGAACGAGGAGGGGAAAATTTTCATCGAGTCGCAGGGCTACTGCGTCATGGCGAAGATCGGCCTCGAGGAGGGCCACGCGGCCAAGGCGCTCGAGTCGGCGCGGAAGTATCTCGACAGCGAGCACGGTTTGGTGCTTGTAAACCCGGCGTACACGAAGTACCACGTCAACATCGGCGAGATCACCTCCTACCCTCCGGGCTACAAGGAAAACGCCGGTATCTTCTGCCACAACAACCCGTGGGTGATTATCGGCGAAACGATTTTGGGCCAGGGCGACCACGCGTTCGAGCATTACAGCAAGATCGCGCCGGCGTACCGTGAGGAGATCAGCGACCTGCACCGGATGGAGCCTTACGTCTACGCGCAGATGATCGCGGGTAAGGACGCCAACCGTCACGGCGAGGCCAAAAACTCGTGGCTGACGGGAACCGCCGCGTGGAACTTCGTGACCGTTTCGCAGTGGATCCTCGGCATCCGCCCCGACTACGACGGGCTGATCGTCGATCCGTGCCTGCCGTCGGCCTGGGACGGTTTCACCGCCGTAAGAAAATTCCGCGGCGCGACCTACAACATCACCGTCAAAAAGGCGAAAGGTGTCTGCAAGGGCGTCAAGAGCATGACGGTCGACGGCAAAGCCGTTGACGGAAACGTGATCCCGGTGTCTTCCGGCAGCGGGGTTCATGAGGTTGTTGTGGAGATGTAATGATGTACGGGCGGGGGTCGCCCCCCGCCCGTATTTGCGCCTTTGCAATGGAAACTGCTTAAAAATCATAACCCACAAACAAAAATCAAAAACGGAGAAATGATGAAAAAAAGACCCGTATGCCTGATAATCCGCGATGGCTGGGGACGCGGGAAACCGGAAGAGTCGAACGCTATCCATGTAGCCAAGCCCGTCCACACGGAAGCCTACGAGAAAAACTGCCCCACAACCCTCATCCAAACCTCCGGCCTAAGCGTCGGGCTGCCGGCGGGGTATCAGGGGAACAGCGAGGTCGGCCACCTCAATATCGGCGCGGGGCGGACAGTCTACCAGAGCCTCACGCGGATCGACAAGAGCGTGGAGGACGGGGACTTCTTTACAAACGAGGCGTTCTTGAAAGCTATCGACTTCGCGAAAAACAGCGGCGGGCACCTGCACCTCATCGGGCTGATTCAGGAAGAGGGCGTCCACGCCGTTACGCGGCATTGCGTGTCGCTCCTTAAACTCTGCCGCGACCGCGGGCTGAAAAACGTTCTCATCCACGCGCTGACAGACGGCCGCGACACCCCGCCCAAATCGGCTATGGAACACATGGAACTGTTGCAAAAGGGGATAGACGAAACCGGCACGGGCAGCGTCGCCACGGTTATCGGGCGGTACTATGCCATGGACCGCGACAACCGCATGGACAGAACCGAGCTCGCCTACCGCGCCGTCATGGAGGGCAAGGGATCGCCGGTTGGCAGTTGGAAAGAGGCGGTAAGCGAATCCTACGCCGCCGGCAAAACAGACGAGTTCATCGAGCCGCGCATCGTGGCGGCGGGTTATAAGGGGATCACCGACAAAGACTCCGTGATATTTTTCAACTTTCGTTTCGACCGCACGCGCCAGCTGACCAAGGCGATGGTCGAGCCGTCGTTTGACGGTTTCGCCCGCGGCGGCGGGCTTGTCAAGTGTTTTGTGGCGATGACCCACTATTATGACGATGGAAATTTTATTGAAGCGTACCCTGAAATGGGGAACAGTAATATTCTCGGCGAAGTTTTGTCAAACAAGGGGCTCAAGCAACTGCGCTGCGCCGAGACCGAGAAGTACGCGCACGTCACGTTTTTCTTTAACGGGCAGCGCAACGACCCGTTCCCCGGCGAAGACAGAATTTTGGTGGAAAGCCCCAAAGTCGCCACGTATGACCTGAAACCCGACATGAGCGTTTTTGAGGTGCGGGACAAACTGATCGAAGCAATTAACAGCGGCACGCACGACGCGATTATCTGCAACTTCGCCAACTGCGACATGGTCGGGCATACCGGCGTGTACGACGCGATCATACAGGCGGTCGGGGCGGTTGACGAGTGCGTGCACGATGTCGTCGAGGCGGTTGTGAAGCGCGGCGGCGCGTGCGTCATCACGGCCGACCACGGCAACGCCGAGCAGACGCGCCTGCCCGACGGCTCGCCGATGACCTCGCATACGACAAACCCCGTCCCGCTGACCGTCATCGGCGCGGGAGACATAAAACTGCGGGAGGACGGCACGCTCGCGGACATCGCGCCCACGTTCTTGCAGCTTTTAGGCGAAGAAGCGCCGCCCGAAATGACCGGAAAGACGCTGATTTGCTCCTGATACCGTTACTGATGCTCCCCGCCATCGGGTTCGCGGCGGTCATACTGTTTTTGCGCGGCGGGCTGTATAAGTTAGACAGGGACGGCGAGTCCCTGTCAACAGCTACGAACGCTCCCAACAAAGAGCCGCCGTCGTTCTCCGTGATAATAGCCGCCCGAAACGAAGAGCGCAATATCGCCGCGTGCCTGAAAACCGTCTTCGCCCAGGACATACCGCCGGATCAATACGAGGTAATCGTAATCAACGACCGCTCGGAAGACGCGACGCCGGAGATTTTGCGCGAGTTTGTGGAGCGTCATCACAATCTGAAAATAATCACCGTCACCGAAACCCCGCCCGGCATCTCCCCCAAAAAACACGCCGTGTCGACGGGAATCAAGGCCGCGTCAAACGGCATTATCGTATTTACCGACGCCGACTGCCGGGTACTGCCGCGCTGGCTGTCGACCATCGGCAAATATTTTAACGATGACGATACCGCCCTCGTTCAGGGGATCACTTCATATAGTTATATTGCGGGGATGAACGAGTTTTTCTACGGCTTGCAATCCATCGACTTCCTCTCCCACGGCGTAATTGCCGCCGCCGCGATAGGCGCGGATTTGCCGATCAACTCCAACGCGAACAATATGGCGTTCCGTAAAAAGGTGTTTGAGGAGGTCGGGGGCTACGGCGCCGACAGCCGTGTTACGCTCGGGGACGACGACCACCTCTTGCAGCGGATTTGGAAAAAGGGGAAAGCGTCGCGCGGGTACAAAATCCGCTACATGGCCAATCCCCACGCCTCGGTCGAAACTGTCCCCACCGAGACGCTCCCCGCGCTTTTCGAGCAGCGCCGGCGCTGGGGCTCGGTCACCGTGCACTACGGGGCGCGCCAGGTCGCGCTTCTGTCGGCAGTATTTCTATTTTACCTGACAATCCCGGCAACCGCCGCCGCGTCGCTATTCGACGCCTCGTTTTTCCCCGTCTGCCTCTCACTGCTTTTCGTAAAACTATGCGGCGAGTTAGCTTTACTGATCCCCGGCACCCGCCTGTTCGGCAAAAAGCGCCTGCGCAAATACATCCTCCCCGCGTCGCTGATACAGCTGCCGTTAGTTTTAGCCGCGGTGCTGACGGGGGTGTTTTGGCGGTTTGACTGGAAGGGGGGGAGGATGGGTCGGAGAGCAGGTGCGCCACGTCCATGATTTTTTTAATTTTTTAATTGACCGGCCGTCCGGCATCATAGTATATTATAGCTCTGTACCCCTTTATGTTACGGCTTTTGATTGGCGTTTTTTAACTATAACATTAAACTTTTTTTGGAGGGACGTATGGCTATTAAGGTTGGTATTAACGGGTTTGGCAGGATCGGCAGGCTGGTTTTCCGCGCGGCTGTCGAGCAGCACAAGGAGATCGAGGTTGTGGGCATCAACGACCTTATCGATGTCGAGTATATGGCTTATATGCTCCGCTACGACTCGACGCACGGCCGGTTTGGCGGCACGGTCGAAGTCAAAGACGGCAAGCTCGTCGTGAACGGCAAGGCTATCCGCGTTACGGCCGAGAAAGACCCCGCGAATTTGAAGTGGAACGAAGTCGGCGCGGAATACGTTGTGGAATCGACCGGCCTGTTCCTCACGAAGGAGACCGGGCAGAAGCACATCGACGCCGGCGCGAAGCGCGTGGTGATGAGCGCCCCCTCCAAGGATGACACCCCGATGTTCGTGATGGGCGTCAACCACAAGTCATACGCGAAAGAAACCATCGTCTCCAACGCCTCCTGCACAACGAACTGCCTCGCGCCCGTCGCGAAGGTTCTGCACGACAAGTGGGGAATCCTCGAAGGCCTGATGACCACCGTCCACGCTGTCACGGCGACCCAGAAGACAGTCGACGCCCCCTCGGCGAAAGACTGGCGCGGCGGCCGCGGTGCTGGCCAGAACATCATCCCGTCGTCCACCGGCGCGGCGAAGGCCGTAGGCAAGGTCATTCCCGACCTCAACGGCAAGCTGACCGGCATGGCGTTCCGCGTACCCACGCCCAACGTCTCCGTTGTCGACCTCACTGTCCGTCTGACTAAGGAAGCCTCCTACGACGATATCAAGGCCGCGATGAAAGCCGCCGCCGCGGGCGAACTCAAAGGGATTCTCGGCTACACCGAAGACGACGTAGTCTCGACCGACTTCCTCGGCGAAGCCTGCACGTCGGTTTTTGACGCCAAAGCCGGTATCGCCCTGAGCAAGACGTTCGTAAAAGTCGTGGCATGGTACGACAACGAAATGGGCTATTCGCACAAGGTTTGCGAACTCATCAAGCACATGGAAACCGTAAAATAGTTTTTTTGTGCAGTTTTTTGTGTTGATGGATGCGGGGGCTCTTTATTGGTATCAATAAAAGCCCCTTTTTTTTAATTCTACATTATCCCGCTATCATACAAGTTAAGGAGATATATAATCATGGCATTAAAGAAAAAAACCGTAAAAGACATTGATTTCAAAGGCAAACGCGTTGTCATGCGCGTCGACTTCAACGTCCCTATGGACAAAGGCGTCATTCAGGACGACACGCGTATCCAAGCCGCGCTGCCTACAATCAAATACGTCCTTGAACAAGGCGCGAAAAGCTTAGTGCTGATGTCCCACCTCGGCGACCCGAAAAAAGAATCGGCGAAAATGAAGGAAAAAGCCGAAAAAGACGGAAAGCCTTTTGACGAGAAGCAGTATCTCGCCGACAAACACAAAATGGCCCCGCTGGCCGCCCACCTCTCAAAACTTTTGGGCAAAGAGGTCGCCCTCGCCCCCGACTGCGTGAGCGATGAGGCCAAGGCGATGGCCGCGAAGCTCGACAACGGCGCGGTGCTGATGCTCGAAAATACCCGCTTCCACAAAGAGGAAACGTCGAAAGACGCCGCCGAGCGCGAGTCTATGGCGAAAGTTTTGGCCACATTCGGCGACATCTACGTAAACGACGCGTTCGGCACGGCTCACCGCGCCCACGCCTCCACGGAAACCGTCGCGCACCACCTGCCGGCCGTCGCGGGGTTCCTCATGGAAAAGGAGCTCGTATTCCTGCAAAACAAAATCGTCGACTCGCCCGAAAAGCCGTTCGTCGCGATCATCGGCGGGGCGAAAGTCTCCTCCAAAATCGCCGTCCTCGAATGCCTGCTCTCGAAGGTCGACCACATGATCATCGGCGGCGGCATGGCCTACACGTTCTGCAAGGCGCAGGGCGGCAAGATAGGCGAGTCGCTCATTGAGAACGACATGATCGACACCGCGCTGAATATTTTGAAAAAAGCGGGCGAGGCGGGCGTCAAAATTCACCTGCCGGTCGACAACGTTGTCACAAAAGAGTTCGACAAGGACGCCGAGTCGAAGGTAGTAGCCGCCGGCGAAATTGAGGACGGCTGGATGGGCATGGACATCGGCCCGCAGACGACCGCGAATTTCAAGGACGTGCTCAAAGGCGCGAAAACGATATTCTGGAACGGCCCGATGGGCGTGTTCGAGTTTCCAAGGTTCGCCGTAGGGACGCAGGCGATCGCGTCGACGCTCGCTGAGCTTCCGGGGGCGACCACGGTGATAGGCGGCGGCGACTCGGTTTCGGCGGTGAAGAAAGCCGGCGTAGCCGACAAAATGTCCCACATCTCAACCGGCGGCGGCGCGTCGCTGGAACTGGTTGAGGGTAAGGAACTGCCGGGCGTCAAGGCGTTGAACGACAGGTAGTATTTTTTGTTGTTATGCTATCAACCCCGCGGGGGCGCGATTCGTCGCGCCCTTCAGAAGCACTCTCTGCACGCGGTCTCCCACCCGGGAAGCCCGCTCAGAAAGCCGCAGAGAATGACCAAAAGCTATTTGGCAAAGAGGGTGATTTTAGCGAGTTTTAAAAAAAGCCTTGCGCCCCCTTTCGCCTAAATAGTATATTGACATCATGGATGTTTCTGCACCAAACAACAATCTGAGAACAAGGGGATATGGATGGACGTTTCGTATGTTAATCCGTTTGTGATGTCGACCATAGAAACGCTGAAAAAGATGCTCAATGTTGAGGGCAAAGCGGGCAAACTGGCGCTCAAGGACAGCCTGCAGCACAGTTACGACGTCACTGGCGTAATCGGTTTGACGGGGGAGGCGGCGGGGTCGATCTGTCTGAGTTTCCCGCAGGATGTGGCGTTCAGGGTGGTCTCCGCGCTTTTGGGCATGGAGGTGTCGATGATGGGCGACGAAGTGACCGACGGCATAGGCGAGCTCGTGAACATCGTCGCGGGGAACGCGAAGCAGTACCTTACAAAGTATAATCTTTCCATTTCGCTGCCTAAGGTGGTGGTGGGGCGCAATCACTCGGTGGCGTCGATGAGCGGCATTCCCACAATAGTGGTGCCGATCCTGTCGTCTTTGGGCGAGTTCGCGATGGAAATTTCGCTGAAAACGCCGGAAGCGGGGTAAGTGAGCCATAGAGGCGAAATGTGTTCGCCTGCAATTTTTAATGTAAGGGTAATACCATGATCCGTAAAATTCTGTCCGTATTGGTCCTCGCCGCCGGATTCGCAGTCGCTGCCCCCGCGCTCAGCGTCGACAACATCACTTTCGATGCCGGATTGGTCCCCGAAAACTCGAAGGTCGAGGCCGTGTTCAGGTTCACCAACACCGGGACTAGACCGCTCAAAATCACGAACGTGCGGTCGGGGTGCGGCTGCACCGTGGTGGCGTACGACACGGTCATAGCCCCCGGCAGGACAGGCGTCATCAGGCCGGTGGTCGACCTGGCAGGTTTCAGGCCCGGCCGCTCAAGCCGTAGCGTAAACGTAACGACAAACGCGTCCAACATGCCCGCGGTGACGTTGGTGATCGCTTACAACATTGTAGGCCCAATAGACGTATCCGAAGATTTTTTGTCTTTTGAAAGCGCGGTGAACAGGACTCTGTACCTGTCGTCCGCCAAAAGGGACCTCGCGATAAACGGCATCATCTTCCAGCCGCAAGGCGGTTCGAACGCGCCAGGCTGGGCGGCAAACATCCCCCTTGACCTGACCTACCGTTTCACCCCCGCCCCCAGCGGCACGCGCGAGGACGGGCTCAGCGTGTACGAATTGGAGATTGAGCCCCCAAGCGTCGGCGATGGGCAGGGGCCAGTCGCCGGAGAGTTTCGGATTACGACGAACCACCCCGGCAGGCGCGAAATTGTGATTCACGGGCAGGTACGGTAGGGGCGGATGGTAATCCGCCCGTTGTTTCACGCAACACCCCTACGAATTGGGCTTCTCCCCCTTATGTTTACACTCAATTTAGGTTATTTTTAACTTATATTTTAAGTGTAAGGGAGGGTTATGTTTATGGTTTGCGAACTACAAAACATTGTAAAAACCTATCCGTCGCCGGACGGTGCGGAGCGGCTGATAATCCTTGACGGTGTCTCTCTTGCGCTTGACAAAGGGGAATCGGTGGCTATTGTCGGGCCGTCGGGGAGCGGGAAGAGTACGCTTTTGCATATTGCGGCGGGGTTGGATTTGCCGGATAGCGGGGAGGTTTTTATTGATGGGCGCGATATTTCCAAAATGGGGGAAAAGGAGATTGCCGCTCTGCGCAATCGGAAAATCGGCGTGGTGTTTCAGCGGCACTGCCTTTTGCCGCAGTGTACGCTTTTGGAGAATGTGCTGGTTCCCACTTTGCCATATCAAAATAAAAATGAAAAAGCGGTATCGCGGCAAAGAGCGGCCGGCATACTTGACCGGCTGGGGCTTTCCGACCGCTTGAACCATTTCCCATCGCAACTCTCTGGCGGCGAGTGTCAGCGGGGGGCGCTGGCGCGGGCGCTTGTCAACAGGCCGTCGCTGCTTTGCGCGGATGAACCGACGGGGTCGCTTGATATGGGGACGGCGGAAGAGATGGGGAGGCTGCTGCGCGATATTAACAGGGAAGAAGGGACGGCGCTGTTGCTCGTTACCCATTCGGAAAAATTGGCGGCGCAAATGGACAGAACGTTGGAGCTTCGCAATGGGAAGCTTAATGATGAATCTATCTAAAAATTCTATCTGGAATCTGGCGCGGCGGAATTTTGTATTCTACCTCAGAAAAAACATCCTCTTCGCCGCGGGATGTGCGGTCAGCGCGGTTGTTCTGATTGGAGCGCTGCTCATCGGTACGTCGCTTAGGGAAAGTATCCGCGGGCTTTATCTGCCGAGGTTAGGGGAGGTCAGGTGGACGGCGGCCTCTTCAACAGGGCAATTCAGGGAATCCCTCGCCGATTCTATCGCTGCGCGTTTAGCGGTCAAAACCGCGCCGGTGCTGTTGCAAACGGGTTCCGTCGGCGTTGCGGGAAAAAATGAACGCGCGCATCGTGTTAATATCATTGGGGTTGATGAAAGATTTTGGGAGCTGGGGGGAAGCGGCGGTAACATCGTCAATAAAAATTTCGACGGCAATTCCGCTATTGTCAACTCCGCGCTTGCTGAAAAATTAGGCATCGATTCCGGCAGTCAAATTATTTTACGATTCCAAACAACCGGAACGCTCGCGATGGACGCACCTTTTGGATTACAGGAAAACCTGTCTACGCTAAGGCTGCCGGTAACGTCTATTGCCAGCCGCGACCGGTTCGGTGATTTCAGTTTAAGGGCGGAGCATTTTACCGTTTATAACGTATTCGTTCCGCTGGCGTTACTGCAATCGGTTAATGAAACCCCGGAAATGGCGTCGGCAGTTCTTATAGGGGAATCGGCATCAATAACCGGCGGGCAAATCGTCAATACCATACAAAAAAGTTTAAGCATAAGAGACGCGGGGCTTAACCTGCGAAGCGTTAATAATGTTAGTAATGGCAATGATGGCACAAATGGCAATTTTGAAATTTATTCCGACAACATATTCATCAGCGAGCCGCTTAAAAACATAATAACAGACGCTATCCCGCAAGCGATTCCCGTATCCGCGTGGTTTGTCAATTCGATTAACAGATTAAACGGGGCGGGGGAATCAACGCCCTATTCCTTCATATCCACCCCGCCGGTTAATAATCAATTAAAAGACGATCAAATCGCGCTGACCGCTTGGACGGCCAGCGACCTGAACGCCTCAATCGGTGACAGCGTTACGCTGGTTTACTTCGTCCCGCGACCGGTGTCGGGGTTGCGGGTTGATACTTCTACGTTCATCGTTTCATCGATCAGTCAAGACACCGCCGCGTGGCTCAACCGTTCGTTAATGCCGCCTTATCCCGGGCTGGCCGACGCGGGAAGCTGTACGGACTGGAACCCGTCGATACCTGTTGACCTTAGTAAAATCCGCCCCGAAGACGAAGATTACTGGGAGGAATACGGCGGGACTCCCAAGGCAGTCATCAGCTATGAAAAGGCGGCGCGGATTTGGGGTAACCGGTTCGGCGCGTCTACGGCTATACGTATTTCTAACAATGCTATTGACGGCGGTAATATCACTATCGACGGCATCAACGCCGCGGTACTCCCGTCGCTTACCCCGGCAATTTGCGGTATACGGCTGACCGATATCCGCGCCAACATTGACGACGCGGTAAACAGCGGGATTGACTTCGCGCCGCTTTTTGCTGGCTTGAGTTTTTTTACGTTTGCGGCCTCGCTTATGCTAATCTGGCTTCTGTCAACCTTGCAGGTTAAGTCGAGAGCCGAAGAGCACAAAATCTTAGTGGCGGCAGGCTACTCCCGCAAACATATTTTACAGATATATCTATCGGAAGGATTTATAATATTTTCCATCGGCTGTACTGCCGGCATACTCCTCGCTCCCCTTTACACCCTCGCAATTATCAAAGCATTAAAAACTGTTTGGCACGCCGCGGCGCAAACGCCGGAGATAAGTTTACACATTGAAATATTACCGATTATTTACGGAAGCGCGGCGGCTTTTGCCTGCGCGTTGATCGCAATGTTAATTCCGATATTATCGCAGACAAAAGGCAAACGCCGCGCGTCTGCGCAGCGTGTATCGTTGCGTCGCGCGTCAATACGGCGCAGGCGCACATCGACACAGACATTCACCAGCTTCCGGCTTGTCCTCTCAAACATCCGGCGCGAACGGAAGCGGGCTATTGGCGAAGCGGCAATCCTCGCCTGCGCGCTCATTATTTTGGGAACAACGCAGATGTTTCACAGCCAGCCCCCCTCCGACCCACGGCAAAGATCGAGCGGGACGGGCGGATTTTTCTGGTACGGCGAACTGAACTCCGGCATACCTTACGAAGAAACTACCGCGCAATTTTTACGGGAACGCGGCATTGACGTTGGCGATGAAAATTTCCTGTCTGTAAACATGCGCGTAAAAGACGGCGACGACGCGAGCTGCCTCAATTTGAATCAAGCGCGGACGCCTGTTTTGTTGGGCGCGAATCATACGCTGCTCGACAGTACAGGCGCGTTTTCTTTCGCGTCTATGATTAGTGCCGTAAACAAAAATCACCCCTGGCAAATCCTCGGTTCTCCCGCCGCCAACTCCAAAACCATATACGCTATCGCCGACGCCAATACTATCGAGTGGGGTCTCGGAAAATCGCTTGGCGACTCGCTCGTTTACATAAACGAACTCGGCGACACGCTCAACGTCATCCTCGCCGCCGCGTTGAGAAGTTCTGTTTTGCAAGGAAAAATCGTCATAGCCGAATCCGATTTCATTCGCCACTACCCGTCAATAAGCGGCTACCGTTTATTGCTCTTATCCCCTCCGCCCGGCAGGGAAAAAATCATAGCCGACGCTTTTCGTTCATATCACGACAAAAGCGGGCTGCAGCTTGAATCGACGGCAGAGCGCCTCACCGCTTTCAACGCGGTAGAAAATACCTATTTGTCAATATTCGCGCTGCTCGGCATGATGGGGCTGATGCTTGGGTGCGCCGGCATGGGGATTGTCGTTTTGCGCAATATCGAGGAGAGGCAAAGCGAGTTCGCCCTGCTCATGGTTCACGGGTTTACTGTAAGCAAAATAAAACGCTTGTTATTCGCCGAGCACACGCTCATCGCCCTCGCCGGAACGCTCGCCGGCCTTTTACCGGCGTTTCTTGTGTCCATATCCGCCGCGGAAGTCAACATCCCAACCCTGCTAAGAATCGCTTCCCTGCTTGCCATCGTACTATCCTGCGGCATCGGGTCAATCGCGCTGGGGCTGCGGGGGTTGCGGTTACGGCGCGGTGGGAGGAGTGCGTAGAAAAAATAATTGACCGCCGGCAACCCCATGATATATATTGAGAATACTGGGGCGGATGTGGCCTTGTCTAGATTGTGAACGTTATATTATGTATAACACAAAGGATAAACAGGTTAATGGCAAAATTGCTTAAAGACGCGGACATCCTGCCGCCATCCGACGACATCCAGAAGCTGTAACTATGTGGTTTTTTGATGGGTTTTGCTTTAACCTTTAAATTGGAGGTAGCCGCTATGCTGACAATAGCGCAAAAATTCAAAACGGTAATTCCGGCGGAATTGCGTGAATTGCCGGAAGTGGAGTATCTTGAAAAGGAAACTGTGGGCTGGGACGAAGAAATTACCGAAATCAAGGCGTTGCTGGCGGCTGGTGAGTTAACTCCGCAAACCAGCGAAGAATTCGCTGCCGAGTACGGGATAAAATTGCAATGACCGCAAACTATATTATTGTTTATTCGCCAAGATTCCGTAGAGCGTTCGAAAAAATGACACATGAGGAACGTCGGCAGATTATGGAAAAAATTGAATTGTTTGAAGACGACCCGTTTTATCCGTCATTACGGAGCAAGAAGATAAAAGGCAAACCGGGATATTTTGAGTTCAGCGTTAATATGGATATACGTATCATTTGGTACTACGAAAACGGCAGGGTAATAGTTTTGTTCAAAATCGGGCACCACGATATTATTGAAAAGTTCGCAAAAGAAAACTAATAAAATACAAGGAGGTTGACATGGCCGCAACTTTGCTACAGGAAATAAGCAAAGATGAACAGGAACGCGCTCGCTACAGAAGCAGAAAGATGTTTGAAACCGACATAGAATCCAACCTGCTTACCGCGGTAGACAACGCAAAAGAAGAGGCTTGGCAAGGAGGCCGGCAGGAAGGCTGGCAAGTAGGTATCGAAGAAGAGCGAAAAAAGAATGCCAAAGCGATGAAAGCCGAGGGCATAGACGCAAACACTATAACCAAAATTACCGGACTGACAGCAGACGACATCCAAAAATTGTAACGGGCGGGGGGGTAGTATGGATTTGCTCGTGTTGATTAGCTCGACATTCGTGATTATATATTATGTGCTTGCGGTAATGTCAACCGCGGCCATGTCAATTCTTTGCCCAAAAACTGGCTCCGTCGCCCCGAAAACTCCGTTCTCACCGCTTGACAAAAACCACTTAATTATAAAAAAAATTTCACGCTTTCAAGAACGAAAAATAAACTTTTTTCATATCAATTGACGAGGAAACTGTCATGCTCAAAAAGTTAAAAATGACCGCAGTACAAGTACACGTTTGCGCTGCAATCTTGCTTATGTTTGCCGCCACGGCAAGCGCAAACGAAAGTTTCTACACTCAGGTACAATCCTACGCGGGGGCGAGTGCTCACGTTGAAATTGTAGTGAGCGAGAGCTTTACGCTCGACGGGCTTGTGAACGTTCCGGCGCCGGCGAGCGGGTCGGGCGCGACGCTTACAATACGCAGCGAGAATCCGGTAGCGCCGGTCACACTTACGCGCGGGATAGCGGGTAACCTGTTCACGCTGGCAAGCGGCAGAGCGCTTGTCTTGCGGGACATAATAATAGACGGAGGCGGCAACGGGGAGTTTGCCGAGGGCAACGCGGGGACGCTTGTGAGGGTCAACAGCGGCGGAACACTCACTGTAAACGACGGTGCGGTTTTGCGTAATAATGTGAATAGCGGCGATGGCGGAGGGGTGCACGTTGCCAATGGTGGCAACCTTACCATAAACGGCGGCGAAATCATCGGCAATACCGCCAGCCGCGGCGGCGGGGCATACGCGACGGGCGCTAATGGCAGGATTGATATGCACGGCGGAAAAATTAGCGGCAACACATCATCTGACCTTGATGGCGGCGGAGTGGATCTTCGAGGCGGCGGCGTATTTACAATGAGCAATGGTGAAATCAGCGGCAATACCGGCAGGGACGGCGGCGCAGTGAATGTAACGGGCGCTAACAGCAGATTCACTATGGCGGGCGGAAAAATTAACGATAATGTCGCCACACGTGAAGGCGGCGGGGTGGCCGTGTACGCTACACAACAAGGCGGATTCACAATGACAGGCGGCGAGATCACCGGCAATACCGCAACTACTAACGGCGGCGGAGTGCTTGTGAGTGGTGCTGACAGAAGATTCACTATGACCGGTGGGAAAATCAGTGGTAACACATCGAGCACTGACGGCGGTGGGGTGGATGTTCGAAACGGTGGCATATTTACAATGAGTAATGG
>JAITFQ010000069.1 GCA_031281225.1 Chitinispirillales bacterium | reverse complement strand
TGCCGCCGCGTCGTTTTTTATGCTTGCCGTAACGCTGCTGTTTCTCGACTATACGGGAACTGTGCACCGCTATTTAATATGGTGCGCCAAAATGCAGTTCTTTCCGGCTGTGCTGGCCGTCAACATCGCGGTTGTTGCGGGATTGGTATTAATGACGCTTGTTTTAGGGCGAGTCTACTGCTCGGCGGTCTGCCCGCTCGGAATTTTTCAGGATAAAGTTTCGCGGATAGCCGGCATCGGTAAGAAAAACAGATTTTCGTACCGCCAGCCGCGCAAGCCGCTTGTCATTACACGTTACGCGATACTCGCCTTATTTGCGCTTTCGGTAATTCTCGGGCTTGGCGTTGCTGCCATACTGCTCGAACCGTACAGCGCGTATGGGCGGATGGTATCGCAGATTGCCGGGCCGCTTTACAAATACGGAAACAACATCCTCGCAAACTTTGCCGAGCGTGCGGACAGTTACGCGTTTTACACCGTTGACGTGTGGATAACTGGCGCGGGCGCACTTGCCGCCGCCCTGCTGACCCTCGCGGTAACAGCCGCTTTTGCGTGGAAAAGCGGGCGCGGTTACTGTAATGCCGTTTGCCCCGTCGGGACGTTTTTGGGATTTTTGTCGAAATTTTCGTTAGTAAAGCTGCGTATAAACAATGAAAAATGCGTGGGGTGCAGTGTCTGCGCCAAAAATTGCAAGGCGGGGTGCATAGACCCGGCCGCGAAAACTATTGATTATACCCGCTGCGTTACATGTTTTAACTGTATAGACCGTTGCCCCAAAAAAGCTATCGCCTATATGGCGGGCGGCGGTATGAAAACGTCTTCCGGCGCGGTAAAAATGATTGACGCGAAAAATTCGTCAACGGCTAAACAGCTGACCGGCGACGGCTTTGCCCGCCGCGGTTTTATTACGGCCACTGCCCTCTTCGCGATAGGTTTTATCACCCGCGCGTTTGCCGTCCGCACCTACAATTTCGACGGCGGCCTTGCCCCGTTGGAGGAGAAAAGGGTTCCGCAGCGTAAAACACCGATAATCCCCCCCGGCGCCGACAATATCCGCAACTTCCGCAGGCGTTGCACGGGCTGCCAGCTTTGCGTTTCGGTCTGCCCGAATCAGGTTTTGCGCCCGTCGAGCAGGCTGTCGGAGTTTATGCAGCCGCACCTCTCATTCGAGCGCGGCTACTGCCGTCCCGAGTGCGTAAGATGCTCGCAGGTCTGCCCCACAGGCGCGATACGCCCTATCACCGCGGAGGAAAAATCCGCCATACAAATCGGCTACGCCGTATGGCAAAAAAACTTGTGTGTCGTAATCACCGACAAGGTAAACTGCGACCTGTGCGAACGCAAGTGCCCGACAGGGGCGATAACCCGTGTCCCGCAAGACGCAAACGACCCGTCGTCTCTAAAAATCCCCATGAAAGACATAGCCCGCTGCACCGGCTGCGGTGCCTGCGAGCACCTGTGCCCGTCGAGGCCGTACAGCGCGATTTACGTAGAAGGGGTTGAGAGCCACCGGGCGATATAGGAATCGTAAATGCCGGAGCGATATTAAATGATGGATGCAGAACTTAGCCAACGATTATCAGATGTCCGCGAACGGATAGAGACAGCTTGCCAGCGGGCAGGGCGGCCGGCGGGCTCCGTGCGCCTTATTGCCGTCACCAAGAATCATCCGGTCGAAACCCTGCAAAAACTTATTGACATGGGCGTACGGGACATCGGGGAAAACCGGGTGCAGGAGATTGAAATAAAGGCGCCGCGGCTGACCGGCGACTTCACCCTGCACATGATCGGCCACCTGCAAACGAACAAGGCGCGAAAAGTCTGGCCGCTCGCCGAATGGATCCATTCGGTCGACCGCGACAGCCTCGTGCAAAAATTAGGATCACTGCACAATACGGAAACGACAAACTGCCTCCCGCCGCGTCACCGCCCTAAAAAAATTCTCATCGAGGTAAACACCACCGGCGAACCGTCAAAGTCCGGCTGCGCCCCCAGCGACTGCCAGCGCTTGTGCGACCTTGTCGCCCAAACCGGCACGCTCGAACTCCACGGCCTCATGACGATCGGCCCCCTCAACGGCGACGAACGCGCAGTGAGAAAATCATTTTCGCTGCTTCGGGAACTGTCCCAAAAGCATTGCACCGAAATCACCGCACCTGAACTTTCCATGGGCATGAGCAGCGATTTTGAATGGGCCATTGAGGAAGGAGCAACAATGGTAAGAATCGGAACAACAATCTTAGATTGTTTGTTGTGACGGCCAATCTTCGATTGTTTGTTGTGACGGCAAAGCCGACAATCTTAGATTGTCTATTGTGACGGCAACTTGTTTATCTCGGCGTAAGCCAAAAGCCGACGATGTTAATTTTTTTAAATGTGTGAGGTACATCGTATACTCACAATTAAAAATTTTTAACATTTTTGTTGTCCGCGATATATATTATTATTGGAGGTGCGGGAAAATTTACTGGAATTCAATCTGGAGCGTAAGGCTGAAACATAGGTAGATAACTATAAAACAATTTATGAAGGGGGGAGGCATGGATTCATTAATAAGTGAATTGGAGCGGCTTGTTGAAGCCGCTAAAAGGGGGGATTTTGGCATTGAACTTAGCGAGGCCGGGTTATCCGCCGAAGAGGCTGAGGCAGTGAGCTTGATAAACGAGGCTATTGCCGGATATCAACAGGTTCACGATGTTACGCGGGATGATCTTGATATTGTTAACCTGCGCTTTGGAACATTGGCGGAAGCAACCGGCGCGGCGATATGGGATATGGACGTTGACCCCGACAATCAGGTCGGCGACGACGCCCCGTTTTGGTTTTCCGACCAGTACAGAACGATCCTCGGCTATTCGGGCGAGCACGATTTCCCCAACGTCCTCGGAAGCTGGAACAACAGTTTGCACCCGGAAGACGCGCAAAGGGCTATTGACGCCTACGACAGGCACTTAGGCGATAAAACAGGGCGGACGCCGTATGACTCGGAATATCGTTTGAAAAAGAAGACCGGCGAGTATGTAGTTGTGCGCGAGCGTGGAAAAACCCTAAGGCTTGAGGACGGCAGCCCCTACCGTGCTTTCGGCATTGTTGAAGACATCACCGACCGCTTGAAAAGCGACGAGCTCAATCGGTTTATCGATGATTTCGCCGTCGAAATAAAAGGCCTGGCGGAAAGTTTATCAAAGGTTTTGGAAGACACAAAACAGTTAAAAGACGCCCAGGAATTGTGCCGGGAGCACTCTATAACATCCGAACAGAACGCGCAGGATACAAGCGCCATTCTAGTTGATATAAAAAGTATAGCGCGTTATACCAATATTCTTTCTCTAAATGCCGCGATCGAAGCGGCGCACGCCGGAGAATACGGCAAAGGTTTCAGCATTGTAGCCGAGGAGGTGCGCAGCCTTGCGGATAAAAGCAGAATATCAGCAGAACGGATTGAAAAAAGCCTCGAAACCATTATTACCACCTCAAGAGTCATCACAAACAGCGCTGAAAGCGCCGTATCATTAGTAGATGAACAAAATGAATTAATGCTCGAAATAAAAGAGCGGATGGAAAAATTAGATAAAATTTACCATGAACTGACAGTCCTTGTTGAAGACTCTATTTTTGGAAAGAAAAAAACAGATGCAGGGTTTGCTTAAGGTGTCAAATCACCCCAGCCTCCACCCAAAATCTCCATGGTAAACCATGAGCTTGCTCATCCCGCCGTCGACCGTGATGTTCTCGCCCGTGATGAACTCTGCCTGATCGCCGCACAGGTAGAGCACTATCCCCGCGATGTCCTCCGCTTTCCCCATCCTCTTCGCGGGGTGCTGGGCGTGGTCTTGCGCGGAGTGTTCACCGGGCTTGATCTCCTTATGGTACATGCCAACGTCGATCCAGCCGGGGCTGACGGAGTTTACCCGCGCCTTGCCAGCGAGACTGACGGCCATGGCGTGCGTCAGCGCGACGATTCCGCCCTTGGCCGCGGTGTAGCTCTCGGTGTCCTCCTGCGACTGAAACGCGCGGGTGGACGCGATGTTCACGATGGCCGCATTGGGGGCGAGCATATTCCCTTTCAGCAAAAGCGACGCAAGATAGTAGGGCGCCGTAACGCCGACCCGCTGGACATACTCAAAATCCTCCCACGAGCATTCCGACAAAAGCCCCTTGCGCCCGACGCACGCGTTATTGACAAGAAAATCAACCGGTTGCCTGAGCGCCTTCACAAACCCTTCCAGCGCGGACTTGTCCCCGATGTCGCCGTGAAAGAAACGCAAGTCGGGATAAAGCCCCTGAAACTCCTCGCCTTCCGCCTTGTCAACGTCAATAACCGCCACATCCGCCCCCACATGCAAAAACACCTCGGCGATGCACCGCCCAATCCCGCTGACGCCGCCGGTCACGACGGCAAATTTTGACTTGTAGTTCACTTGAATTTCACCTCTGTCCCGTAGGCTATCACCGCGGGCGCTATGATTTTTTTGTTATGGCTGTTCATGCTAAAAACCCGTCATTGAAAACTCACCGACTCTATAAATATACTATCCGCCAAAAATAAAAGCAAAAACACACGGGGACGGGCGGGGAACATTCCCGCCCCGCTCAATTTTTTCTAAATACCCGCTGCCTCAAAAAAACTATTGACCCTGCGACAGTTTTAATGTATACTATAAAATAGTACGAGGTCAGACCGCAAAAAAAGGGAAAAACGGCTTTGGCGCCAGCGGAACACGCCGGACGCTAAGTGAATTATATTGTGTCAGGACAGAAACGGAAGTTGCGGCGCCGCGCAACCTGTAACAAGCAACATTGCTTGTTACACGGCACAATAAACACACTGTGACAGAAAGGAATTTTTCTGAACATGAGAAAGCTAACCAAGAGCCGTAACCGACAAAAAACCGCACACGTGACCACCCCCCCCCCCCCACCCCCCCCCCCCCCCACCCACCCCCCCCCCCCCCCCCCCCCCCCCCCCCCCCCCCCCCCCCCCCCCCCCCGGCCGCGGCCCCGGGGGCCCCAGTTCCGCATTTTTGCCCCCTGGAGGCACTGAAACCAGTGTGGCTGACGCCAGAGGTTTATTGTACCATCCCCGTATTTCTAATCGTTTCTACTCTGGCCGCCAG
>JAITFQ010000051.1 GCA_031281225.1 Chitinispirillales bacterium | reverse complement strand
ATTGTTGAAGCAGGGACGTTGTAAGTGAGGATCGTACCTCCAAGTTTGGGAAGTCGAGTGTATAGCGGTTTCTGTTGGCGTCATAGTCGGATATGGTGAGATACCCGCTTTGGTACAGCACCGGTTCCGCTTTCATGTTTTCGACATCGTATTTGCGGAAATCTTCGTGCCTGATTTGCATATTACTCAGGTTGACGATGTCTATCTTTTGTTCGGTAATCAGTTTTACTAAAAAATTCGGCGTGCCGGTTTCGTACCAGTAAGGTTCAAAATCTCCGCATTTCTTAAAGTGGTTGAGCAAACCGAAAGGGTTATATACTTTAAGCGGTTTTTTGGAAAATCGGTAGCCGTTGTAGTATTGACGCAAGTTTCCCATGTATTCTTCTCTGTTTCTGCCGGTTTTCTCCAAAATGTCGTCTATCACCGGTACGAAATTTCGCTCTAATTCTTCCTGCGTGATACCGCAAAGGTCCGCGTAGCACGGGTCGAGAGTCAGGTCATCGAGGTGGTTTAATTCGGAAAACACGCTCACCTTGGAGAACTTGGTCACGCCGGTTAGAAGCAAAAAGCGCATGTATTTGTCGGATGATTTGAGAACGCCGTAAAAACCTCTGAGTTCTTCACGTATGGCCTTGTGCATATCAGGGTCTCCCGACATGGTTTCGAGAAGCGGCTTGTCGTATTCATCTATAATTACAACTGCCCTTTCGCCGGCCTTTTCGCAAGACTCCTCAATCAGGCTTGCGAAACGATTAGCACAGTCATAGTCGTTATTAAGAACTACACCATGTTTTTTGGCTTCCCTCTCTAACTGGCGTGAAATCACCAATTTGAGTATACCCAACCCATCCCTTGTGTAATTACCCGGATTCAGGTCAATTTTAATTACCGGATGTTTTTTCCATTCCCATTCAAGCGAGTTAATCGCCAAAGCCGGCCGCCCAGCCATCTCCCCAAACAACTCCCGCCGCCCCTCAAAAATCGCCTCCAACGTCGAACAAAGGAGCGATTTGCCGAACCGGCGCGGACGCGACAGGAAAAACGGCTTGCCAGAACTGGTTATCAATTCGTGAATACGGGCGGTCTTGTCTACATAAACAAAACCACGCTCGCGGATGTCCACGAAATCCTGAATGCCGAGGGGAAGTAACTGTTTCATATACAGTAAAATACAATATGCCATGCCGAAAGACAAAATCTGAAAAATAAAAACCAGTTTTTTGAAAAATTCGGGCAAGTAACTTTCCTTTATGGAACGCGCCCAATATATATTTACATTAATACCCTTGTGTTGATGCGGCGGGGGAGATGTTTAAAATCAACAAAAGAAAGAAGGTATTATGACAATCATTCGCGTTCTGTCAATTTTGGTCTTGGCGGTTTTGGCGGGCGAGGCGGCGGTGGATTGGGCGGCGGATACCAATCTGCGAGTGTTGAAAGCCTTTCCGGGAGCCGAAGGTTTTGGCGCGAATACGACCGGCGGGCGCGGAGGGCGGGTGCTCTACGTAACCAATCTTGACGACGCGGCGTCGAATCCACCGACGGGCAGCCTTCGCTGGGCGATCAATCAAACGGGCGCGCGTACCATCATGTTCCAGGTTGCGGGGGAGATTAAACTGGCCGCCAGGCTTAACATCCGCAACGACAACCTGACCATCGCCGGCCATAGCGCTCCGGGCGACGGCATAGTAATTTCCGGCAATACCGTCTATGTCGGCGCCAATAACGTCATCATCCGCTATATGAGATTTCGTATGGGTGATTTGAATGACGTTGAGGACGACGCTATTTGGGGGCGCAACCAGCGTGACATCATCATCGACCACTCAAGCATGAGCTGGGGCACGGACGAATGCGCGTCGTTTTATGATAACGAAAATTTTACGCTGCAATGGAGTATCCTCAGCGAAAGTTTGCGCACGTCGGTGCATGAGAAGGGGAACCACGGGTATCTTGGGATATGGGGCGGGCGGCGTGCCTCGTTCCACCACAACCTCATAGCGCACCACGACAGCCGCAACCCGCGCTTTAACGGCGCGCGCTACTCAAACAGGGCGAGTGAAGAACTGGTTGATTTCCGTAATAACGTCATCTACAACTGGGGAGCCAACAGCGGTTACGCGGGCGAAGGCGGGCGCTATAATATGGTAAACAATTATTACAAACCGGGGCCGCAATCAGCCAATTCCGCGCGTATCTTCCAACCAAACGCCGACAACGGCAATAACTCTCAGGCGGCGGGCGTATGGGGGACGTTTTATGTTGCCGGAAACTACATGCTGAACGTAAACGGAACACCGAATACCACGGTCATCAACGATAACTGGACGGGTATTCACCCCAATCCGTCGTCAAAAAACAAAAACGAACTGCGGTCGGATGTCGAATTTGAAAAAGGCGATATCACAACGCACACCGCGCAGGAAGCCTACGAACTGGTACTCGCCCGCGCAGGCGCGAGCTTCAGGCGCGATTCCACCGACAGGCGGGTTGTTAATGAAACCCGAAATCGTCTGGCGCCGGTACGCGCGTCAGGCGGCGCCGGCACCAGAGCGGGCATGATTGATTCGCAAAGAGACGTAGGCGGCTGGGACACCTACACTTTCGACCCGAGTGAAGTCCCCATAGACTCCGACGGCGGCGGAATCCCAGACTACTGGAAAATCGCCAACGGTTTGCCCCTGAACGACCCTTCCGTCAGCAACCAGACAAATCTTTCGGGCGGGACGTATACCAATTTGGAAGTTTATCTGTACTCTCTCCTGTTGGGGTCAACTCCGCCTCCCCCTCCCGCGTGGACATACAGAGGCGGCGGCGAGTTTATCGACAGCCTCATGGTATCCGACGCGGCGAACGCGGCCAACTGGTCGGTTCAGAGCGATTTTAGAATATCTGTCGCGGCCTACGGCGACCGTACGCACACAATTACTGCCGTGCCGGCCGATTTGCAAGGCGCGGAGTGGGTGAGGGCGGCCATGGATTCGAGAACTCGGACATCGCCGGATACGCTTGTAAGATTCAGGATGAAAAAAGCCGGCACGGTGTACGTAGCCCATGAAGACAGGGTAACCGCGAAGCCGGCGTGGCTCGCCGCCCGCGGGTTTACGGCAACCGGCCATACCATGGCGGCAAGCGACGGTCAAAACCGCACATACACGATATATGGCAGAGAATTTGCGCAGGGCGCAAACGTGGCGCTGGGGATAAACTCCAACGACGGCATAACATCAACCATGATGTACATCATCGCGGTCAAAGAAACCTCTACGACCGCTGTTACGCCTGCCCAAACCGCGCTGCCGGCAAATTACGCGCTGAACGTCGCCCGTATCAATAACGGCGGGGTATTCAGGGTCAACTATTCAATAAGGGACAGGGGGGCGGTTCGTATTGATTTGTTTGACATTAAGGGCGGCAAAGTGAGGACGCTTGTCAATTCATCAAGAGACGCAGGCGCGTATCAGGAACATTTTTCAGCGGACGGTCTCGCGACGGGAATGTATATCGTGAGATTGCGCGTTGGTACGCGAACATTGCAACAACAGTTCGTGGTAGTCAGATAATGCGGTTGATCCCGCTTATACCCAAAAAAATGTTTTTGGGCTTTGATTTGGTGTTGGGATTGGGATTGTATTATATTTATGGCTGGAGGAGACGGTACCGCGGCGGGAGGAATCCGACCGCGGACTGGACAAAACCCCATTTTGATTAGGAGGAACCCTGACAATGGTTACACTCGGCGTAAATGTCGACCACATAGCAACGCTCCGCCAGGCCCGTGGAGGGCGTGAGCCCGATCCCGTCCATGCTGCGGTTTTGGCCGAGCTTGCCGGCGCGCGTGGGATTACGGCGCATCTGCGTGAGGACAGGCGGCATATTCAAGACCGGGATGTCTACATCCTCAAGCAAACAGTGACCACGCATCTCAACCTTGAGATGGCACCGACCTCCGAGATGATGAAGATTGCGCTCGACGTACTGCCATACATGGTCACGATCGTGCCGGAGAGGCGCGAGGAGCGGACGACCGAGGAGGGGTACCCCGTGCAGGAGAAGGAGCGGGAGTTGACGGAAGCGATAGCCACTCTGCGCGAAAATCACATTCTAGTGAGTCTCTTCGTCAATCCGGTGATCAGGGACGTCCGTTCCGCAGCCAAGATTGGGGCGACGCACATTGAATTGTACACCGGCACCTACGCGAAAGCCGCGAGCGAGCGCGGCCAGACTGCTGCCGAGGAGCAACTCGAAACACTCAAAGGCGCGGCAATGGCGGCCAACAGGCTTAACCTGCGGATAAACGCCGGCCACGGGTTGAACTACCTGAATGTTACCCCCGTTGCGAACATAGACAATATGGAAGAACTGAACATCGGTCACTCAATAATAGCGCGCGCCTCCCTCGTAGGGATAGATTCCGCCGTCAGGGAGATGGTGGCGCTAATCTGAAAGTACCGGGCGGCTTTGTATGAAACAATTTACATTCAATAAGCGGCGGGCTATATGTCAAAATGTGGATAACATCGTGTTGATAACCCGTGGATAGTATGTGAATAAGTGGTTGAAACCTCCCCAATAGGCCGTGATAGATGTTGAATTGCACCGCAATTGTTTTTGAAAATCAATAAGTTATCGTATGCGCCCTGTTGTTAAGAGCGGGTGTGTTTTTGGCTGTTTGGCGGTTTATTTCCTGTTCTGCCGGTTATGGACGGAAGTGTGGATAACTTGTTGGCAAACGCTGTTCGCCCCTACGATTACAAATTTTTATTTGTGAGTATACGACGTGTGTCCGGCGCATTTACACGTGTGTCCTAAAAATTTTTAATTGTGAGTATACGATGCATCTCACGCATTTAGAAAAATTAACATTGTCGGCTTTGCCGTCACCGAGATAAACAAGCTGCTGTCACGATTAAACGTTATTATCTGCCTAATCGGCGCTCGGGGACTGTTTCGCCAATTGGGTCTTCTTCGGATACTGGGATTGATCTAGACCCTGCGTCTTCGTCCTCAGTTCCGAACATGGAGCGGTGGACTTCCCGGGCGGTGAAGGCCACGCCGCTGTCGGGGTCGTTTCTGAGTCTTGACAGCATTGGGCGGGCGCGGGTTTCCCCGAGTTTTCCGAGGGCTATCATAGTTTCAATTTTGAGGGCGGGTTCCTCAAACCGCTCCAGTATCGACATTAAAATGTTAGATGCGGACCTGTCGCCAATTTCCCCTATTAATGAAACAGCCAGCCGGCGTATTCTTGGGTCGGCATCCGGATCGGTTATTATTACCCGTAGATGGGGGGCGAACATTTCGTAGCGGTCTTTTATTTGGTCGACCGTGTTTCTTACAAGCTCGGGATTGAACGGTTCAAGTTCGTAGAGATTTCTGAGTTTTGTCAACTCGTCTACCACGCGTGCGCGTTCCTCGGCGCGGTTATCGGGGAAGCCGGAAAGTTCGTGTATGCGGTCGGCACTCCAGCGTACTTCGCCAGTCAGGCTGTCTATGCGGCGGTCGAGCGCCCTGATAGTTTCTCTTTGGCGGTCAATCCTGTCCTCGACGCCGGTCAGGCCGTCGAAGCCGTGAAAGCCACTACCTAAATGTACCTTAATACCGGCGCGTACCACAGGCCTGATGACGTTCGGCCAGTCGCGCCAACCGAGACCCATTGCGTCTATGATCCCAAGGTTGAATTCAAGTTTGTCTGGAATCGCGCGGTAAACGGCGAAGGCTGAGAGCAAAAAATTATCGGAGCGGCGTTGCGCCTCAATGGTTACATAGAGGCCGTCGCCAAAATATTTTTCGAGGCCGGCAAAGGGGTTAAAGGCGTCGCCGGGGCCTCTGTTGGACATGGTGCTAACGAATCCTGCGTGAATCCTGACTCTCGCCCACTCCGAGCTCTTTGCGGCCACGGCGTAAAATTCGTTTCTAGGGTAGTCGTTCCCGCTTTCAAAATAATGGGATTCGCGGCTGACGTTTATGTTTTGGAATCCGAGAGTGAGCGTGGGCAGATACCAGGCGTCTATATCCTCTTTGAGAACGCATGCCTTCATTCCCATGGTAAATCCGCTGGCGTAGCCAATGTCAAGCCCCACCCACTCCGAAAGCCCAAGGTGCAGACGCTGGACGGAGCGTGGGGCGGTAAACGAAAAACTGTCTGTACTCCAAGCAAGGTCGGCGTCGACCACAAACTTCCCACCGGGGAGCATATCGGCGTTGGGCACGGCCTGAAGCGTAGACCAGCGCGTAATGGCGAGCGGCAGGGAGAAAATCCCCGCCGCCAAAACCGCTACGCAAAGCCTTGCAAAAAATATCCTGCCCGATGTCGCCATTTTCATGTTATCATTTCTGTAGTTATTGCCTACGAATTGTAGCTGTCGTCCTCACCCGCGTCATCCTGCCCGTCACTGTCACCGGCCACGTCGCCGCTCGCGGCGTCGAAATCGCCATCTTCGCCCGAACCCGGCGAGTATGAGTTGTCGGAGCCATAAGGCGCCCCAGACACGTATGACTGCCCGGAGCCGTAGGAAGAGCCTGAACCGTACGAAGAGCCCGAACCGTACGATCCGTAGCTATCCGACGACTGATCGGCCGGCATTCCGGCGGGTGCCGGAAGCCGGTCGCGGATATCCTTGAGCAGCTTTATGATAATATCGTTCTGCCTGACCAGCCGGTCGTTCCCGCCGTACTGATTACTGCCCCTGTTGTTGTACCCGTATCCGCCGCTCCTGTACCCGCCGGAGCCACCGGAACCACTGCCGCCATACCCGCCGCCGCTGGAGCCGCCGCTATACCCGCCCGTGTTACTTCCGTCTAGACGCCGGCGCTGCTGGTTTGCCGAGTACTGCCCGCCGCTATGCTGCTGGCCGCTATTGTAACCGCTACCGCCGCTGTAACCCGAGCCGGATGAATAACCGCTCCCTTGGCTCTGCTGCTGATAAGCGCCGGATTTGGGAATCTGTCTGCGGATAAACCCGCCCTGCCCCTGATTTTGACTCTGACCCTGGCGATTAGATTCATCGTTGTACATACCTTAGGTTCCTTTCTTGTTTTTTGATACGCGCACCAACGGGTGCGGGTGGATTAAAATAAAATTGCATGACCTGATTCAAAAGATAATATATTGGTACTGATTAAGCGTACTAAATAAAAAACACTTCGAATTACGGCGTTAAACAGCCGTCCAAAAAATCCCCGTGCTCATCCGATACATCAACGCGCAACGCGTCCTGTATCTTGTTGCGGAACCACGTCATCTGCCGCTTGGCATATCGGCGCGTATTCCGTTTTATGAGCTCGGCTGCCTGCCCCACGTCAATTTCCCCCCTTTCGACGCCAAAGAGTTCACGATAGCCAACACACACCATCCCCGGACTATCCGCTCCATAACCCATGCGGCGCAACGCGAAAAACTCATCCAGCAAACCCTGTTCGAACATTGCGTCCACACGACTGTTTATCCTGTCATAAAGAATCTCCCGCGGGCGGCTGACAATAACCGTGCGAAACTCAATATCCCCCGGCGGGTTGCCCGCGTCCTCCTGCAACAACGAAAGCGGCTGCCCCTTTCTATAAAATACATCAAGCGCACGCAAAAGGCGCTGTAAATCGTTTGGATGAATCCGCGAAGCTGCCGCCGGATCCGCCGCTTTAAGCCGCTCGTGCAGCCGCGCGCTCCCAAACTCACGCGCCTCATCCTGCAATTCGCCCCGCAATTCCAAATCCGCCCCGTCAAGCGGGGCCGCGCCGTTCGCCAATATATGGTAATATAAACCCGTGCCGCCGCAAATCAACACTTTTTTTCCACTATCGCGCAATTCACGGATAACCCGAAGCGCGTCGCCGGCAAAAGTAAACGCGGAATAGGGTTCAGACGGATCAAGAATATCAACTAACCAGTGCCTGATCCGCGCCCGCTCCTCTACCGACGGCTTTGCTGTGCCTATGTTCATGTGCCTGTAAATCTGACGCGAATCGCAAGACAAAACTTCATAACCGAACGCCCCCGCCGCTCGCATGGCAAAATCGGTTTTACCGGCGGCGGTTGGGCCTAAAATTACAGGTATTTTTATTTTTTCCATTTAAACGATTTTTGGCAACGGCTCCAAATCCCGTTTTGCCTTTTCAATCTCCTCTTGCGGCAATGAGTAATCGCTTAGCTCGCCATTCAAAAATTTCGAATAGCCCGCGAGGTCCATGTGACCGTGGCCGCTTATGTTCATCAATATGATTTTTTCCTTCCCCTCCTCTTTAGCCTTTTTAGCCTCACGCACCGCCGCTGCTATCGCATGGCTGGATTCCGGGGCTACGATAAAACCCTCCGTACGTGCCCAAAGGATGGCGGCGTTATAGCTCTCAAGCTGCAAAAATGCCTGCGGCGATGCGAGCCCGCTGACCACCGCCTGCGACACTAACGGCGCCATGCCGTGGTAGCGTAACCCTCCCGCGTGGATTGGAGCGGGCATAAAATTGTGGCCGAGGGTATGCATCGGCAAAAGAGGGGTAAGCCCTGCGGCGTCGCCGTAATCATAAGCGTAAATCCCCCGCGTAAGCGTCGGGCAGGACGCCGATTCTACCGGAATGATTTCAATATCGGCGCCGTTAATTTTATCAAGTATAAACGGAAAGGCAAGCCCCGCGAAATTCGAGCCGCCGCCGGCGCAGGCAATCACCACGTCGGGTTTCTTGATACCAATTTTCGCCAGTTGTTTTTGCGCTTCAAGCCCGATGACCGTCTGATGGAGCATCACGTGGTTCATTACGCTGCCGAGCGTATATTTTGTGCCGCCAGTACCGTCCGCCACCGCCGCCTCCACCGCCTCGCTGATGGCAATGCCGAGGCTGCCCGGCATTTCGGGGTCCAGCGCACGGTACTTCCGCCCCGCCTCGGTCTCGACGCTCGGGCTTGATACGCATTTTCCGCCCCACGCCTCCATCATGGTTTTGCGGAACGGCTTTTGGTCGAAACTGATTCTTACCATGTATACCTTGCACGTAAGGCCGAGAAGCGAGCATGCGAACGACAGCGCGCATCCCCACTGCCCCGCCCCGGTCTCGGTGGTGAGTGTTTTCGTCCCAAACTGCCTGTTGTACCACACCTGCGGCACCGCGCTGTTGGGCTTGTGACTGCCTGCGGGTGACACGCTCTCGTCTTTGTAAAAAATTTTGGCCGGCGTGCCGAGCGCCTTTTCTAGAAACACCGCCCGCCTGAGCGGGGACGGCCGCCAGCGGTATAAAATATCCAAAACCTCTTCCGGAATATCAATCCACCGTTCCGTGCTCATCTCCTGCTCAATGAGGTTCATGGGGAACACGTGCGCGAGGGCTTCCGGAGTTAGCGGTTTGCCGTTGGGCGCGAGCGGCGGCGGCATGGGGTTGGGCAGGTCAGCCGCGAGGTTGTACCACTGCCGCGGGGTTTCCGTTTCGTCGAGGAAAATTTTTATACTCATTTCGCTGTTGAGCCTTTCGCGTGTCATGGAATCGTTAACCTACAGGTTCTGCGTCATGCTGAAATATACTTCGTGCCAACACCAAAATCAAAAAAAAAAACTTTACAGCAGCTCCGACACGTAAACTAGCCGGATTCCGTTCCGCCTCAACCCCTCCACCTCCTCTTTAAGCGCCTGTATAAACGCCGGCGTCGGGTGTGCGCGTATCAGTATCTTGCCTGTCCTTTCTGCGGTCACGGCATGCCTGCGCAACCGTTCGCGCGCCTGCTCGGCGCTTAGACTTGCCTCTATTGTCCCCTGTATCGGGTGGCTCGGCACTTTTAGATTTCTCACCATCTGCGGGACGACAGACCTCCTCGAATTGTCTGTGTACACAAAATAAACCCTGCGCCTGCTGACCTCCGACAGCACTATTTCCATCACCCGCGAATCCTCCATCGCCCGGTTTCCGAAAAAATTGGACACGCCGGAGAAGTTTGGCACCGCCGCCGCGGCCTGCGCGAAAGTACTTCGGATCGCCTCCTCGCTTTGATGAACCGCAATCATCGACTGCCTGTACTGACTGAACTGTTGCGGCAGCGGCTCCATAGGAAGCAATAGCACCACCTCCTTCTTATATTCGTTGGCAATCTGTGCCGTCCACGCTGCCAATTTTTGAGCCGGGGCCAAGGATACGGTAAGCGGCTCTGGAAAAGAGAGGTATTCCACAGTAGTTTGGTTAGCCTCAAAGCCAAAATTTTCGATGAGTATCGCCATCTTCGCTGTATTTGAAAGGTAGCGCCCCGCCTGCCGCATGTTCAGCGTTATTTTTGGGTGCTTAGCGCTAGAGCCGTTGAATATGACAGTGCAATTGACCTCGGTCATGCAGGCGCAGTCCTCGACGCTAAACGGTGTAGAGCGGGCAGCCCCCGTAATGTTCCAAATAATCCACTCTATTGGCCGCCCCCGCGGGATGGTGGCCCTTATTTCTATGGCGTTGTCTTTCGGAAAATGTTGGATAGTGTAATCCGCTTCGCGCATTTCGAGTTCGGTGAATCTGTCAACTAAATTGTTGAGAAACCGAATCGTTATATCGGAACCGGCAAAACCCGCCAAATTCTCGGCCTTCGGCCCTTTGGGGAAGACGGACGCTACTGCGGCCTTGCAACTTTCAAACACCCCGATCGCCTTCTGCTGGGCGGCAGGGCTTATGAAGAATATCGCGGCAACGCCCAAAACAGGCAACACCGACACCAGCAACAACGGCAGTATTCCGCGCTTTTTAGGGGATTTTGGTTGCTTTTCGTTGCTTTTTTTAGCGTTTTTTTTATTTTTCATGGTAACTCAACTGTAAACCCTGCCATCCTCGCTATTGTACCAGCGTCCATACCTTCCTCCGTTAATGTATGCTTGAGTTCTGACACAAACTTTCCCTTTCCACAACAGAATATACAACACCGCCAACCAAAACACAAAAATTTTATTTTATCGCGCGGGCGCCTCCGATGAAAAAAACACATAAGTGTGATACAAACGGCTGGAATTTTGCCATATTTTGCAAAAAAACTTTGCCGGCAAAAAAAATAATTATTTTTAACTTTCCGGTGACACTTTTGTATCACTCAACTGTTATTAATGTATAGCCGCTCAGCGGATTAACATTTTTTATTGATTTGGAAAGGATGAATGGAATGAAATTGAATTTTTCACTAGTAAAGTAAAGACGTTTGCCGCGGCGGCGGCGCTTTTCATGTTTTCCGGCTGCGATTGCGGCGGGTTCAACGGCAATAATATCTCCGTGGAATATACGCTCACAGTCGAGCGATATCCGGTAACCGGCGGCACGGTCACGCCCTGTTTGACGACGCAAACACAACAGTCACCTTGGGATGGAACGCGACAATCAGGGCCAATTTTGAGCTGCACGAGGTCATTCCGACCTGCGGCAGCGATGGTCACGGCCACTTAAGGGATGAGCGCGTTTTGGGGTTGCACCGGCTTGACTTCCATTATCGTTTTATCGCCCGACCCGATTCCGATTGAAAATCCGGGTACTTTCCACAGGGTAGATAAAACAAACACCTGTCTCTACGTCCCCGAAGGGAGTATCAACGCCTATAAATCCGCCGATGTTTGGGATGAATTTGAGTGTATCATGGCTGTAAATTAACAGTAATTTTATATTAAAAAAGGAGCGGCAAGAGTGAGCGGGTGTCGGTGGTTGGGACGTTCGCGTTTTGAAAAATAAAATACAGAATTTGTTGTTTTTTAGACGACATTGTATTATATTATAAATGTGCGCTGGAAACTTCGCACTTCTCTCTGATTATGTGAAATACGGTCAAATATACAGGATTGATTATGCGAAGAAATATTAAAAAAATATTATCAGTGCTGATTGTGATAACACTACTATTCGTATTGATGTTTTACCGTTGTTGCGGCCCAGTTTATTTTTCTCTCTCTTCTTATGCAATTGTCGAAATGCCACATGGGTGCGGTACAATGGCGTACTCAGGGGGTACTAAACATTTTTTTCCCAAATGTATCATTAATCCAATCAAAGCTAAAAGTGTTAAGGAAGATATTATTTATTATGTGGAAAATGCAGTGATACCTCAATACCAGATGAGAGTTATTCACGAGTTTTTTGGCTCATTGGAACGCTTGTCTGATTTCGATATTGTTTCTTATAATAAGTATTCGGATTATACTTTTGAAGGCAGGTCGACAGAAAGTTTTTTGCTACAAAAAAAAGGTTCGGGTGACAAGCGCAGGCCGACTGTTGGGGGAGGATGTGTTGTTTTTCGTGATAAAGAAACCAAGCAAATATTAGGATTTGCGAATTAAAATGCAAACCGCCCGATTCCTATGAAACAATCAAAAAAATATTGGCGGAACTTGACGACATCGGCTTTATCGGCATTCCTAACCGTGCGTTAACTCAGGATGATATGGAAATTAATGGATTGTAAAGGCTATTTCGAAATAATGCGGGAATGTTATGAAATTGACCCCCAAAATAATGAAATTACAGATTTATATTTAGAATTTAAAATTGAATGGATAAGTTACAGTATTCACGAATGGCCATCAGGGATATTATTAGGAAACGATGGGGCGACAAAAGAAGAATGTATCAAATTATTGGAAGAAGTACCATTCATAAATAAACTAGACAGAAATAAAAAATATTCTGAATATATAAAGGACTACGAAAATAAGATAAAAGAATATATGGAACGTGACCACCGCAAGATTCCGTAATGGAGACAAATGAGGGGCGCGGAAGAGGATTGGCGTTTGGGGTGATATGGTGTTGTCTGCTGTAAATGGTGGCTTCGACAACTTGTTTATCTCGGCGAAGCCAACCTCAGCCACCGGACTCGACCGTTGCCTGAGCTTGTCGAAGGCACCGCACAGACAGTTCTCAAAAGGAAGGGCTTTATGAGCAGATTTACCAAATTAACAGTAGCAGCGACGATGACAATCGGCGTAATGGGGATGGCGCAAACTGTATTCGCGCAGGCGGCGGATATCGCCTACATACCATTTATCGTAAACGTGGACGCTGCCGTCAAGGCGGAGCGGGAGGGTGCGGAGAGCGTGTCAATAAACGTATCTGCCGATACGGAAGATACGCTGAAAATCCCTCTCGGAAGCACGTCAAACGTGAGGCACAGGCCGCAAAACGCGCCGGGCAACGCTCCGATAATCACTTATAACCAACGAGGGATGGTCTCCGTCAACTTGCCGGCGCAGACTTACCAAAACGCGGAGGTGTCTCTCTACACAATAAACGGCAGGCGTATCTTGCGCACCAATGCTGACGCGAACGTATCACAAACGGCAAAAAGCATATCGCGCCCAAATCTTGTGGCCGGGGTATACTTGATATCAATCATGGGAACAAACGGACAAAAAGTCTCAAACCGCCTGACCCATCGCGGCGGGAATCTCAATATCAACATCGTGTTCAGAGGAAACGATTATTCTCCCGCTGTCTTGCCAACGACAACAACTTTATCAAGACAGGCCGCGGCTAACGCTTTCGAGGATTGGACGATAACCGTCTCGGCGGAAAAATTTATCGACTCCACGTACCAATTTAACGTCGTTGAAAATGTGAATCCCACGCAGGATATAATTTTGAGGCCGAACGGCAGCCATTTTAATCCGAACATACGCTACGGCTCTTTCAGCGATCCTCGTGACGATCAAGTTTATCGCACTGTGATAATAGGCGAACTAATTTGGATGGCTGAGAATTATCCGTTCTCTTATATCGTGGATATTAGTGGATAATTATGGCGGTTTTATTGGGATATTTGCGGAGCGTTGTTTTCAAAAAGCCCACCGCCCCGCGCAGGTAAGTAACAAGTAAGTAACACGGACAAAAGCCATCAATCTAACAACCGACAGCCGGCAATCACTTTATCGTCTCCGGTCTTGAAAACCACAATATCGTTTCCGTGAACCGCGACATCGCCGGTGATGATATGACGGAGCGCAACGTCCTCATCCAATCCAGCTGCCGACATCGCACCGACCATTCGAGCAACAGCATCAAGGCCGACGCCTTGTAAATCTTTGCCGCCAAAATCATAATCTTTAATAGCATTAAATACACGATTGAAAGCCTCAATGCGCAGCGCGTCGTTAGTCATATTTTTTCCAATCTCGCGCAAAGGCGCGGAATAAAAATCATGCGTTTGGATATGCGTTTGCATATCCATTTATATATTAAATATTAAATATATAAACATATTCTTTTATCTTTTGACTTTAAGGGGGTGCAGGGGGAAACCAGCACCAGACTCTTTACCGTAAATCTTCCAAAGCCTCCCGTATCGTATGTCGGATTTCCCGACTTACGTCCTCACCATATTTATCCGCTGCGTGTTGAGCATCGTCAATAACCCGATTGAATTTTTTTCGAGCCTCGTCAAACGCATTATCTGCTGCCAACTTTTGCCGAACAAAGGAGTATTTCTCACTATTCGTTGTATCTTTGATAGCGTTGAGAGCGTGCAAGCCCCAAACAATATCACGGTATCGTATCTGCTCAAAAGATGGCAGGTTGTTATAACGCGCCCGCCCCATGTCCAACCGAGCCAAAGAATCTTTGACGCTGTTCAACAGGAGTGCGTTGGTATTTGTGGTCAATTTCAAAAAGCGGACATTCCGCCCCGCCTCCGATATTTCCATTTTTAGACTATCCAACACCCGACCGGTATCAATAACCTGCGCGGGAGAGGGAGCGGCCTCCCTTTCCCTTTCACAGGACAACACCATGGCAGCAATGAGAACCAAAGTAATTAAAAACCAGTTCATTTTTTCACCACCAGTCCCCGGGGAGAGGCCACGGCCACGGGGCTATCACTATTTTTTAGGGGCTTTTGTGGTTGGTTTTCAATCTTCACCGTCAACTTCTCAACCATCTCGCTCAATTTTTCGACCTTATCAGACAAGGATTTGATTTCCGCCCCCTGCCGTTCTGCCAACAACCCGAAAAGCCTATCCTCCCGAATTTTGGCCTCGGCTCTATCCTGCTGCCACAGAGAGGCCAAACGGTCGAGGGACAGAGAGCCGGAGACCGGTTCAGTTTCGGGCGCAGACATATCCGGCAGCGGAGCCGCCACCGCATCGCCGTTGAGCAGGTAATCGGACGTGGTGCCGAGGTACGAGGCTATCGTCTGCAAGGTTTTGCCATACGGGACGGTATCGCCTTTCCACTTGTAAGCGGTGGACGTACCGAGCCCGCAGGCGGCGGCCATCTCCGCTATTGAAACCCCTTTTTTCTTACATTCGGATTCAAGCCGGATGTAGAACGGGGAAATCCCATCATTTTTTTTATCATAAGACCCAATCATAATCATCCTTTCCTATTCATCCACAACCATGCCGCTATCCATGCCTCCAAGTTTAAGCGTAAATCACAAAATACGTATCGATTAAATAAACAATATTCGACAGTGCGTATGCAAACGCCACATCATCAGTATGCGATGATCGCGACATCCTGTACTTACGAAATAGTAGCAATAGGCAATCCTTGTATTTTACAGGCATCGTGAGGCGAACTGTTTTGCCATAACTTTTGTGCCAACCCAATAGTATAGTCTGCAACAACAAAAGGCAATAATGCTCGTTTGGCATAGTGTCCACGTATGTCTCGTTTTCAAAGTGACATTTTTTTATAAAGGGCTGGTTTTTGAGTACGCTCAGCACATGCACCGCAACTATTTTATGGTGATCGAGCAGGCAATCGCATATTTTGGGGTGATTAGGATAAATTTCCCGTTTTATACAATCAACCAAATCATTACAATGTGCGTCCATTGCCGTGAACGAATCAGGGCTGTACTTGAGGCAACTATCGTTTTTCGTTAGGCCACGCTCATAAAAAAGGTCGCAAAGCTTTATGATGTCGGGCATCCAGTGCGCAGAATTTCTAGTATATGACATTTGCTGCGTTAGCCTCCGGCACCCCTAAGTAATAATCAAGGTTGTCAATAACGTGGTCTACCCCACCGGCAATGCTTACATCCTTTGCCGATTTGGCGTGGTTTTTAAGCGTTAAGTATTCCTCGATGTGGTCTAACTGGTCTCTGGTTAGTGAGCGTCTCGGGTTGGCCGAAAGCTCGCCCACATCTCGAACTTTAAGTTCACACGGCATTTCTTGACTCCTTTGTTAAAGGTTATATCTACAATATACTTTACCCCTAAAGGTAAAAGGTTATATTCTCTCCCACAATGACAAATCCCACACTACCTACCTCTCATCCTGCGTAGCATCCACAGCCACGCCAATGCCCATGCCGTTGGCCATTTATTCAGGCAACCAGCAATGATTTGGCTATAAGCATAATTGCTTCTTTGCTTATATCACGATTATAAAAGGCATAAACAAGGCTCTTCGCGTATTTACTGTCCAGCTTTATGCTTCGGCGCTGCGTAGCCAAGCATATCCTGTTAATTGCCTCCAAAAACATGGTAGTTGCGATAGAAGTGTTTATCGCATGGTTATGCTTTTTACGGTTGAAAAATGGCGCGAGTTTCAGTATCCAAAAACAATAGAGCGAAACCTCATTTTGTTCGGACATGTTAATGCCGTGGAAGATATGAAAATATACCCGACGCTTTTCGACCTTCTCAATAATATCAAGTAGAACATCTCCCCGACATACTATATCTCCATAGTCAATATCCGGCATTTCATTAGCGTACCAGCGGACAAAACTACCTATTTTTGTTAATTGCTCCGCCCTCTCCTGATTCGTGAGCGGCATATAACGCCCTGTGACGTGGTCAAGATGCAGGCTCAATTAAGACCTCCACCGCTAAGGGTCTCCAAAATTTCGGGGGTATAGATAGTGCCTGATTCTGGAATCGGCTCAAGCATAAAATCCCAAAAATCTTGCTTCGTAATATCCCGAACAGGGGCATTGTGTTCCCTATTGGTATCATGCCTCAAGCCAAACGCCTCAATGTCGCCAGTCGTAATTCCGAATGGGAGGCCGCCAGAATCCGCACTGGTATTGCCGATAGACTCATATACTTCTACCATATTAACATGCCACCTTTCTTTTTGAGTATTATATGTAAAATAATAATTTTCTAAAACCAAATAGCTATATTTTCCCCCACTACGACAAATGTCACACTACCTACCGACCATCCTGCGTAGCACCCACGCCCACGCCGCTATCCATGCCTGTGGCTACTCTTCAATGCCTTTCATTACGTCTCCATGTATTGTAGGGTTTTTCTTTCTGACGAGACTCGACAGCGCGTCTTTTAGTTCGGGAGTACTGTATATAAACCTCCCACCTCCATGCGTGTATTTATGATAAGTGCTTTTTACGTTTATCAAGTGATATGCAAATACCCACGCGAAAACTTCCTCTTTGTTTGACGGCGTGGGATTTTCGAGAATCTCCGGGTTTTTGAGATTGTCGAAATTGTAAATAAGGTGGCCGAGTTCATGCGCCAAAATAAGCCTTATTGTCCTGTCATCAGTTTTTTCACAGTTGGCCGCCAATCTAATCTCACAACAATAATCAAAAAATGTTATTTTAGATTTTGTACAACTGGGGCTGGTAGCTGCGTAGGCAAAAATCTGATAGTGCATCCGGCGCGTCCTCATGAGGGCAAGCTCCATCTCACGTATCGTATGGGCGAGGTAGTTACTTTTTTCAACCTCTCCTACAATCTCGGCGGCCTCCTTAGGGCTTTTTTTGCTTAGATCAATATATTTATTTCCCATCACCACGAAGCCTTCCAACACCCGAACAGGGCGGTTTCTTCAAGGCCGGCCAGTAACTCTTCAGGAGTTTCTTGGTCGTCGCAACGCATAGCCCTGATCTTCATAGTTCTTATCAGGCGGTCTATTTTTTCGGCGGCGGTATTGAGGTTGTTGGAGCGGTAATACTCCACAAACTGGGAACGGTCGACAACTTCTTGTAACTGCATAAAAAGCCTCCAAAAAAAGGTTTATATTTATATTAAATATAACATAAATCAAACTCAAGCCTGTCTACAATATACTATTTTTTCAGCAAAATCCCAAAAACCCCACAATGACACCGTCTACGCAGACTGGGACTGGGCATCGTCTTTTTTATTCACATCTTCCCCCACTCCGACAAATGTCACAAATTACTTATTTGTTCCACAGCTACAAGCCTATCCTGAATATTTTCTACTATTTTCAGTATCTTAGCAACATCTTTGCCCTGCTTTAGTATTTTTCCATATGTATAGTTTGGCAATAATCCCATACAATCCCTTAGCCCATCTACAATCTCTATTAAGTTGTTTATATGTGATTTCGCTGCCTCGAGCGCATCAACCTTTGCCATCAAAAACACCGCCACATCATTTACAGACAATACTATTTTGTCCCAATCTTTACCACGTACGGCCGTCTTCATAGCCCTGACTACATCGCCGTATCTCTCACGCTCACTATTATTCATGGTGAGGAATGTGGGGACGAAATCATGAGGTAATTCCTCAAGTCGATCCAGCCAACCATTAAATCCATCGGCATCCATGATTTTATTTTTTCTATACAGTCTATGACTGTATTGTTGTTTTTACTTTTACTTTTATCCATTATGACATCTCCCTATAAATCAAAATTCATGTAAATCGTGTTTTTATTGCAACTTCCCAAACCATAGGCTAATGCCCAACACATTATTTCGCCCCCATTAACTCCAATGTTTTTTGGGGTATACCAGACACCAGCTTATCAATAAATGACGTCTGCTCTATATGTTGAGCCTTTATTAGGCGCTCTAAATTATCGGCGCCACTCTTCACGGCCGCATTTACACCGTCAATAGCTTTATTTACGCTATCGGATTGACTTTTGTTGCTCTCCCTCAAATCCTTTACCGTGTCCCATAAATTATCATTGTCACGCTCCAAGCGTTTCTTATCCTGTCTCAACTCTTCTATTTTGCTCTTTAACTCGGCTACATCACCAACACCTTTGACGCGTGGCGAACGACCAGTCAGCAGGTACTCCATAGTTGTCTCGAAATACTTAGCTATGGCTAGCAAGTTATCGCTCAATGGCATTGTGTCTTTTTGCCACTTATACACTCCAGAGGAGCTAAGGCCACAATTTTTAGCCAGCCTTGACATCGAAGTTATGCCTCTTTTTTTACACTCGACCTCAATCCGCGAGTAAAGTTCCTGCGCCATCTTTTTCTTTGCTTCCTTGGCGGAAGATGGGCTACTTGGGGCGGATGGATCGGACGCATCCGGTTCCTCATTATTACTATCAATGTCCGTAGGCGCACCATGAAAATTTTCCGGTGTATGGCCAAAATACTCGGGGGTTCGTCCTAGATATTCATTATACACTCCACCCTCCTTTTTATTACTTTTATTTGTTTGCGCGACTTCCATTTTCTTTCCAAATGCTGCCACCCCAAGCCCAACTTCAACGGGCATTGAGTTGTCGAGCAGGTACTTTATGCCTATTTCGAAAAAAGACGCAATGTGTGCCACGTCGGCGGCGGATGGCTCGCTCCGCTCCGCTTTCCACGCCGTACCCATGCCCTGCGACAGACCAAGTACATCTATCACTACGCGTTTTACGGACGTTTTGGCGTCAGCACACAACTGCTCTAATTTCTGATAAAAAACCGTCATCTTGGCGAACCTTTCTCCCCAAAAAACGTCAACCACCGCCACGACACCCCATTGCGCCGACGCGGAGGGCATCCAAAAATGCGCTTTGGGCGCGAATTTGGCGGTTTTTGGAAAAAATATAAGAAAAGTATAAAAAAACATTGCGCTTATACCTTTTTTATACTATGTTTATACTGTGGGGGCGAAACCACCCGCCCCGCCCGTCAGGCTTGCCGGCAAACCCTGCCCAAAACCTGAACACAACCTAAACAATATATATAATGCGCGGAGGGCGCATGTTAAAACTTGAAAAACAATGTCACAACCTTTTTCCTCATAAGGAGGCATTATGCCCCATGAAAGCCCGCCTATCGTAGTGTTAGGCATAATCAGCACGACAGTCGACGAACACGACGTGTCGATAGTCGCTGTCCAAAAAGCAGGTGGTGGTGCGGCTTTCGGCTTCCCTATGCCTTCCGACGCTGCCGCGCAGTTAGTTGTCGGCAAAGCCTACCGCCGCCACTTTATTGAGTACTGGCACGACGATGACGGGAAAGAGATTGCTGTTGACAGGGGAGATATAGGATGACTCTCCCGTTGGCAACTATGCCGCCAAACCTTACTTTATGCGTTGCATCGCCTCTTTCAGGGTACGGTCTAACTCTCCGGCACGCAGTACGCGCTCAAAGTTCCACGCGAAGCCGTCGTTTATGTGTTCGAGGAGTAGCCTCTCATATTCTATGGGGTCACTTTCTCTCAACTCATAACGCTCTTTGTCTGACATGCTCGAAAATCTTGGCTCTGCATACGACATTTACATCCTCCTTATCTAAGATTATTGGTTGTTTACGAAATTTTCCCTGCCAATGCGCGGATCGTCTCTTGCTGCGACTTGATTATGGCTATCAACTCGTCCGTCCGGTCGGGCGCGGCTTGTGCTGGCGGCGTCCGTTCAGGGAGATCGGGGACATCGGAGTAGAACCATTCGAGCGGGAATCCGTAAGCGGCGGCGACTTTGCTCAGCGTCGCAGTCTTTGGGGGGCGCCCTCGCTTAACCCATCCGTAGTAATGGCTGGTTGTTATGCCGAGCTTGCGGCAAAACTCCGTGACATTGCCTCCTTCGCAACGCTCCAATACGCTCAATACCTTATCAAGTACGGGATCGGACATCTTTTTTGCTCCATAAAACGCTTTTTTCGTGCTAATTTTGGCGTTTTTTATAAAAAATTAAAAACAATTAAAAAAAGTGTTGATTTTTTAACTAAAATATTGTACATTTATATTAGTATCGGCAATAATGCCGCTAAACTTAAACAGATATAAGTGAATATAATTAAACGCGGGAACGAAAGGGGTTGAAAATGCGGCTGGACATAAAAAAACTTGACCTTGCTATGGCGCGGCGGAAGTGGGATACTCCGCAGTTAGCCGAGGCGGCCAAAATCAAACAGCCAAGCCTGTCTTATTGGCGCAAGGGGCGGCCCATACGCCCATCCACGGCTGGTAAGTTGGCCGAGGCGCTGGGCGTGGACGTGGCGGAAATCGTGGAGGGGGGTGCGGGGTGAGCGAAGGAATAGTGGTGGTAGTTCACTTAGCCGAGAAGATGGGGGGAGGGGGGCAAGGATGAGGCCAAGGCATGTCATAGAGCGTGACGCTAAAATCTCGGAGGTTAATTACGTCGTGAGGCAGTTGGACATTTGTCCGCTGTGTGACGGTTATAGGATGGGGTTTGATTGCGGCACGAGCATAAAGCTGAATAGGCACTGCGACAAAACCGGCCTCTCTATTCATTTGGCTGGGACGTGCGAGTTGTTCGCGCCTAGCCGCCATTATCACGAGATAGCCGAGTTGGCGGAGACAGAAAAGATGTTCCGCCAAATGTACGATGGTGGAGATTAGCGCGGTTCGCCTATTTCGGCGAGGCGGCGCTTGAAATCCATTTGGGCATTAATCCAGCGAACCTGCCTGTTGTTTTCGGTTTCGTTGGGGTTTGGCCAAGCAAATGTGTGATATAGCGTATCGATTTCTTTGATAACGAGATTTAGGCGTTGGTTTAAGATTTCAACGTCCGGACTCATAGTTACCACCTTTCTGCCCATTCAGGGCGATTGGTGAGAAAGGTCAAGCGTCGCCGCATGCGATGTTTGACACGTGCGGGTCGCCACCAACGGCCCGCATTCATATAAATATAACACGCGCATAGCGTGGAGGGTAAAAAAGTGCGTATAAACGAAAAAAAGTTAAAAATCGCAATGGCGCGTAAATGCTGGTCATTTTCCGACCTTGCGGAGGCGGCGGGCATCAACCGCTCGGCCATCTACCAGCGTATCCGAGCTAAAAATGTCCGCACGGAGACACTCGGAGAGCTTGCTAAGGTTTTGGAAGTACCGGTAGAGGAGATTGTGATATGAGCAATATGAGAGATGTAGCGGCGAGTCCGTTCATAGATGTGCCTGGTCTGTCGCAGGGCATGGCTACTGACTATCGCAATAAAATATCAAAACTCGAAC
>JAITFQ010000049.1 GCA_031281225.1 Chitinispirillales bacterium | reverse complement strand
AGGATAATTCTCTATGCCGACACGGTTACCGACTCCATATCCAAAGCTCTCGACGAGAGTGAGCGCAGGCGCAATAAGCAGTTGGCCTACAACAAGTTACACGGAGTCACCCCGCGCAGCGCGGAGAGGCGGATTGACAACATGCTGTCGCCTTACGACCACTCCCCCGCCGTCGAATCGTTTGAAATCGCCGAACCTATGTTCGTTTACGGCGGCGGCGGTAAAAAGCCGTCCGGCAAAAAAATGTCTTCAAAAAAAGCGGAGAAAAGCCGATTAGAGATAATTGAGGCGGAGATGATCGAAGCCGCCAAAAACCTTGACTTCGAGAGGGCGGCGCATCTGCGCGACATGATCGCCCAACTCAAAACTGGGAGCGCAAAATGACTAGAGAAGAAGCGTTAGCCGAAATCAAAGCCGCGAAAAACACAGAAAGTGTATCAATCGCCCTGAGTTTCATTGCCAAAACCGGCACCGTCGCCGATATAGGCACCCTCATGCCGATTGCTTCGAGCAACATCGCCAACTCCACCATCAAAAAACTCGCGGTGGAGGCCGTCTGCTCCATAATAAAGGAGAGCATGCTCACGAGATTCAACGAGCTGACCGCCGAAATGCGCCAGAAACTCGCAACAATCTTGCAAACCCTCGACCCAAAAATCGTCAACGAGCTCAGCAAAGACCTGTTCTCAAACGACAACGAAAGAAGGCTCTCCGCGCTACAAATGCTCGGCATACTCAGGCGCCACCCCAAAGTGAAAGACCTGCTGGTAAAACTGCTGCATGACAAAGACCCCAAAATCAAGGCTACGGTAGTTAGCCTGCTGGGCAAAACGCTGGGCCCCAACGATCAGCAGATAGTGATGGCGCTCCTCAACGACCCCGACAAGCGCGTAAAGGCCAATACCGTGGAAGCGCTTGAAAGCCTCGGCAACCCGCGCATGATCCCCATCCTCTACAAACACCGCAAGGAACCCAACAACCGCACCCGCGGCAACGTCCTGAAAGCCCTGTTCAACCTTGGTTATACGGAGATAGAGGAAGACCTTTTTGAAATGCTCAACGCGAAAGAGCCGCTCCAAAAAGCGTCGGCGCTGTGGGTCATCTCGCAGGTGAAATACACCAAAAGCGCCAAAGTGGTAGACGCCGCCGGCGCATGCCTCCTCTGCCCCAACAAAATAGTCCGCAAAAACGCAATCAACGCGCTAAAAACACTGTCGACGCTTAGATCGCTCGGATACGTGAGATACTTGGGAGACGTGCTTGGTGATGCGCAATAAATCTGCCCGAGGCCGGAATCGAACCGGCACGGCTTATTAAGCCAGGGGATTTTAAGTCCCCAGTGTCTACCTATTCCACCACCCGGGCGGGAAGCGAAAAAAACTACCGCTATAAAATATATGATTCCAACGCGGGTTGCAAGTTTTTTTTGTGATTTTATTGGAAACTGCGGGTTTATAAGTCAACTGTTAATAATAATCGTCACTGGGCCGTCATTCAAAATTTCCACTTTCATGTCTGCGCCAAAGATTCCGGTTTCTACCTTGGCGACATGCTCTTTCAACTTGGCAATAAAGTATTCATAGAGTTCCCTCCCCTTTTCGGCGGGCGCGGCGTCGGTAAAGTTTGGACGGCGGCCTTTGGAGCAGTTGCCGAGGAGGGTGAACTGAGAGATCACGAGGGCTTCACCGTTTATGTCCTTGAGGGAGAGGTTCATTTTGCCGGACTCGTCGGGGAAGATGCGCAGGTCGGCGCATTTGGCGGCGAGGAAGTCGGCGGATGATCTATCGTCGTCCTTGTGGACGCCTAAGAGTAGATTCAGCCCTTTGTTAATGGAGCCGACGATTTCCCCGTCTACCGTGACGGATGAGGCAATAACACGTTGCGCTACTATTATCATTGGGTTACACCTTTCCTTTTCTTAACTCAACTCTCAACAAAAAATGTTGGGAAAAACCTATTTTGTTATTGTAGAGGTGAAATTTTTGGGATAATTCGGTTTTTATGTAATCTTTTTTGTTGAAGCGTATCCCGAGGTCAAGCCAACCGTAGGATTCGAGGCCGGAGTAGGAAAAAGCGTCGTCGGCCCAATATAAACGCTGGGGTTCGCCTTTGTAGAAGAAGCCTTTTACTACAAAGAGTGATTTGCTTATCTCTCCGTTCAGAAAACCTCCGATGGGGGTGTGCCAGGGGGCGATGTTTAGGTATTCAATGCCGGTATACCAGTCGCGGCCCCCCCTGTCTCTGTCCAAAGAGATAATTCCGCCGGCTGAGAGCAAAAGGGCGTCAAAGTATGCGTTGCCATCCAGTAAAAATCCCGCCTCTACGCTCACCCCGCCGTTATCCCGCACGGCGCTGTTTGGTCTCGCGGGCCTTGTATGAGCCAGGTGGTACATTATAAAGTCGTGCCGGAAAAACGCCATCCCATGATTGAGTTCCACGTTATAGCCGAAGAGGAAAGCCTCATTGACGACGGCGGTCTGCCGCCCCGTCCAGTCCACCCACGCGCCGAGCGTAACGCCGTCGAGCGCACCGAACTCAACCGCCGCGCCGTGGATGATGGGGCGATTATATGCAGCTTCGTCGCCAAAAAACCATACAGGCAGCCCAAGCGCACCTACGCGGGGGAACGCACCGAATCGGAATTGGGCGTTTTTGCCGTTGTCGTAGTGATAGTAGAGCAGCAAGTGAAGATTATCGACCGTCTCCAGCGCGCCAAACTCCTGCGTATACGCCACCCCGCCGCGGATTTTGTGATATTCATCCAAAACAAGCCCAAGCTCCAACTCCCCCCGCGCCAAAAAAAATGTTTGGTCAGTAAGCGGGCTGTGGTACTCCCTATTATCAAGAACACCATCAAAGGAAACACGATAGTCGACCGGTGCGGCAGTCGCGTACGCGGCGGTTATGGCAAGATACAGAAGGAATATCTTCGGATAAACGCGGCTGGATATTGTTTTTTTGACCTCGAAAATAATATTTTGGGCGAAAGTTGCGGCGGCAAATAGCGGGGTCAGGAAGATAACTAATTTCTTCGTTGTATTAGCCAACTCCATGTGATCTTTAATCTCCGCTTCCCACATCAACGGTTATATACTTCCATTCGCCGATATTGCGTTTCTTGCTGTCGAAATTCACCCCTACCTTAAACAGCTTTTTCCCGCTTCCAGTCCACGGCAGAAGATATTCTTTCGTATCAATTTGCGCGAGCGCCTCGTCCGCCGTTTTGTCTAATTTGAATTCGAAGCAATACACAAAATTTTTAGTCTCGACAAGCGTGTCTATCCGTCCGTCGGCAATCCTCACTTCCGAGCGGCAGTTGAGGCCGAACATCTTGAATATCAGGAATGCGGCGGTTTCGTAGTAGTTTTCCGTTTCTTTGATAATGTCATACGGCACTCCCGCCAGATATTGACGCATGGCCTCTATCGCCTTTTCAATATCGCCGCTTTCGAGAGCGTCCGGCAGTCTGAAAATCAACGCGCGGGACCTGTCTTCCGGAACTTGCAAATATTGTTTGAGCAGGGAGGTCATAAAACTGGAACGCACCTCTATATTGGGAAAATCGAGGATATAGCGGCTTCTGTCGTCGTTGTAGTCTGTTATGGTGAGGTAGCCGCTTTGATACAGCACCGGCTCCGCCCTCATGCCTTCAACATCGTATTTGCGGAAATCCTCAAGTCCAACCTCCATATTACTCAGGTTGGCTATGTTTATCTTTTGCTTGGTGATGAGATTTATCAAAAATGTAGATGTGGCGGTTTCGTACCAGTAGGGGGCAAATT
>JAITFQ010000040.1 GCA_031281225.1 Chitinispirillales bacterium | reverse complement strand
GTCGTTAAGCGTTGGCCGGCAATACGAATTCTCGGCGGCAGAGCGGGCGAGGGAGATGAAGACATCAAGCTCGCTCACGGCGCGTGCGGCTTTCTGGATACGCTCGCAATAACCCGCGACCTCTTTTCTCAATTCCACAAAAATTTCATACTCAAGCGCACACATCTTCTCTTCCGCGCCGAGGATTATGTCCTCCATCTCTTTAAGTTCGGGCGTGATGTAGCGCTCGCCGGTCGTCAGGGTCTGCTTGCGGATGTAGTCGACGGGGACGGAGTCGGTATTGGAGTTTGTGACCTCTATGAAGTAACCGAAAACTCTGTTGTAGCCAACTTTCAACGACGATATGCCCGTGCGGCTCCGCTCCGTTTCTTGAAGTTTCGCGATCCACTGCTTCCCGTTTACCGACGCGTCGCGTATCTTGTCGAGCCGGTCGTTTACCCCCTTACGGATAAAGTTGCCATCCTTAACCGAAAGCGGCGGATCGTCAATGAGCGTGGAGGCGATGCGCGACGTCAGGCCCTCAAAGCCGGATAGATTGGCGTGGATATTTTTGATTTGCGGGAGGTCGCACTTGCCTAACGCCTTTTGCAAGTTTGGAAACGTCTCAAAAGAGCGCCTGAGCGCGCTGATGTCGCGCCCGTTGGCCCGCTCAAAAGTCACCCGCGACACGAGCCTTTCGAGGTCGGCGACCGAGCGCAAAAACAGCTCCGTTTCCCCCCTTGTAAACGTATCGTTTTTGAACCATTCGACGCAGTCGAGTCGCTGGTTTATCGCGTTTACCGAACGAAGCGGGTGGGCAAGCCAGCGGCGCAGGAGGCGCGCGCCCATGCTTGTACCCGTGCAGTCGAGCACGCTTATGAGCGCCCCGTCCGCGTCGTCGGACTGCATCGGCTTGAAAAGTTCGAGGTTTCTTATGGTCGACGGGTCGAGCTCGGCAAACTGTTTCGCGGAGCGCGGGGCCATTGACGTGATGTGGCGCAGGTCGCTTTTTTTCTGTTCTTTGAGGTAGCGTATAAGCGCCCCCGCCGCGCATATCCCGCCGCTGTACCCCTCAAACCCTAACCCCTGAACCGAGGCGATGCCGAAATGCCCCGTTATCGCTTCCGTCGCGGTGTCGAGGTCAAACTTCCAGCCGTCGTATTTTGACACGTATACCTGGCGGTAGGTTGTGCGCTGATATTTTTCAAGCCTGCCGGCCTGCTCGGTTGAAATAAGTATTTCGCCCGGATCGACCCGCACGAGCTCGTGTTCGATCGCTTCCGGCTCCATCTCCTCCACCTCAAAAAATCCGGTCGACAGGTCGCAAACCGCGAGCCCGCAGTTGTCTGAGTTTGGGGAGTAGTAGACCGCCGCGATAAAGTTGTTTATCCGCTCCTCTATAAAACACTCTTCCGTAGCCGTGCCGGCGGTGATGACCTCAACCACATCCCGCTTGACAAGCCCCTTGGCTTTTTTGGGGTCTTCGGTCTGTTCGCAGATCGCTATCTTGTGCCCCGCCCTGACAAGCCTGTTGGCGTAGCGGTCGAGCGCGTGGTACGGGAAGCCGGCGAGCGGCGTATTTTCGCTGTCGCCCATGTAGCGCGAGGTCAGGGTTATGCCGAGGAGCTGGGAACCGATTTTGGCGTCTTCGTTAAATAGCTCATAAAAATCGCCCATCCTGTACAGTAATATCGTATCCGGGTTCCGCGCTTTTATTTCGTTGTACTGGCGCAAAAGCGGGGTAACGGCAGCGGGCGCGGCAGGCTTGGCGGCGACCGTCTTTTTAGCCGCGGGCTTTGGGGGCGCCGGTGGCGGCGGCAGGGCGGAATCGGAACCGTGCGGTGTCGACCCCTCTTCTGGAAAAAACGACATCTGTAATGAATCGCGCTTCATCTGCCATCTCCGGTGTTACCTGTGAATCTTACTGGCGTGTTATTCAGTTTCGATAAAATACATTATCCCACGGGAGAAAGTCAAATATACTGTTGCCGGATTTATCGCGCCTACTGCACAATTCAATACCAATAAAAAGTGAGCAATGCCTGCGGAACACGGCGGGGTTAACCGGCAATTAACGCCAATACCTTTTTCATGCCTGCCTTAACCTCTTTTTGATTCTCACCGCAAACCGTAACATGCCCTAACTTCCTCCCCGGCACCGGCGCTTTTCCGTAGTTGTGGTAGTGGGCGCCTTTGATTTCCAGTACGGGCGCGGGGGGGGGGATTGTCCCTATGAAATTTATCATGGCGCAGTGGCCTATGGGGGATGTACCGCCCAAGGGCAGCCCCATTATTGCCCGGATATGGTTCTCGAACTGGCTTGTCTGCGCGCCCTCTATCGTCCAGTGGCCGGTGTTGTGAACGCGCGGGGCGATTTCGTTTGCCATCAGCTCGCCGCCGGTGTCGAAGAGTTCGAGCGCCATCACGCCGACATAGTCAAAATTGTTCAAGAGCCTCGTGATGTAGTCCTCGGCTAATTTTTGCATGGGATCGTTCAGGCTGCAAACGGAGTGGCGCAGTATCCCCTCGCTGTGTACGTTTTCGCCTACGGGGTAGAAAATTATCTCGCCCGCGCGGCTGCGCACGGCTACCACGCTTATCTCTCTTTTGAAATTGACGAACGCTTCGAGTATGCAGTCAACCCCGGCGAGGCGCGACGACCACGCGTTTTCCAGTTCGTCCATAGACCTGATTACGGCCTGCCCTTTCCCGTCGTAGCCGAGCGTGCGGCTTTTGAGGACCGCGGGGAGGCCTACCTCTTTTGCCGCCTGCCTCAATTCGTCGAGGCTTGTGACGTTAAAAAATTTTGGCGTCGGGATTCCCAAATCTCTGAACAGCGATTTTTCGTACAGTCTGTCCCGCGACATCGCGAGCGCGTGTACGGGGGGGTACACGGGGAGTTTTGTGGCCAGGTATTCAACGGCTTCGGCGGGTACGTTTTCAAATTCGTAGGTGACTATGTCTATCATCCCCGCAAACTGTTTGAGTTTTTCCTGATCGGTGTAATCACCCGTAATGTGCCGCGCCACGGCCGACGCGCAGGCGTCGTGGACGGGGTCGAGTATTACAAATGTTGCGCCGAGCGGGTGGCCGCCGAGCGCGAGCATACGGGCGAGCTGCCCGCCGCCAAGTATCCCTATTCTCATGCTGTGATCCTTGGATCTGGGTTTGACAGGATTTTTTCCGTCTGATTTTCACGGTACTTTTTCAACGCCGCGCGGATTTCCGGATACTTGACGCCAAGTATCCCCGCCGCGAATAAGCCGGCGTTGACCGCGCCGGTACGGCCTATGGCCATTGTCGCGACGGGCACCCCGGCGGGCATTTGCGCGATCGACAGGAGGGAATCCATCCCGTTAAGCGCCTTTGACTGTACGGGGACGCCGATTACGGGGAGCGCGGTTTTGGACGCCGTCATCCCCGGCAGGTGCGCCGCGCCTCCGGCGCCGGCGATTATAGCTTCAATCCCGCGGGATTCGGCGGTTGCGGCAAATTCAAACATCCGGTCGGGCGTGCGGTGCGCCGACACGACCGCGGTTTCGTAGCGGACGCCGAGGCTGTCGAGAACATCTGCGGCGCCCTGCATGGTCTCCCAGTCGGAAACCGAGCCCATTATTATAGATATTATAGGGTTCATTTGTTGATAGTCAGCTTAACGACCAAACAGTACCCTTCCGTTTCAAAAAACAGCATACACTCCGAGTCCGCGTTTTCATCCACATTCGACAAGTCTTTTATGTCCCCGATTTCCGGCGCGTTCAGGCTGAACACCACCTCGTCGCCGTACGCTTCCGTCAGGTACCTGCCGCAGATAACGTTGAGCGATTCTTTGAGCGCGTCGGCGGCGTAGGCGGCGGCCATCTCTTCGTCTTCCTCGGGCTCTATGCCGAGCATGTTGCCGGCGAGCACAAGGCACAGGTTCTGGTCGGCGGCTATCTCAACTTTCCCGTTTTTCGGCCCTTCAAACCGCAGCGACGCCTTGTGGGCGTTTACGATTTGGCTATAATCGAAAGCGGACGCGTCCTGAGAATCGCAGAAGAGGAAAGCGAGCTCTTCGAGAATCAGTTTACATACGTTGTCGAGGATGACAGAGTGGTTTGGTGTTTCCATTTTACTTATCCTTCGTTCGATTGGTTATCGGTTGATTGCTCCAAAGCGGGCTTGCCGCCCGACCTTTCGCCCGGGGTAACGCCGGCCAAAACGCCGTCGACCACAGTCTTGAATAACTCCGGCGATATCGGTTTTCTAAGAAAGCCACGCACGCCCATTGAACGCAGCGCGTCTAATCTGGTCTTGCTGCCCTCGGTTGATATCACCACGACCGGCGTGCATTCCATATAGCCGAGCTTGACCATGTGTTCAACCATCTCTATACCGTTCATGACGGGCATGTTGATATCGGCGAATACGATGTCGATCCACTCCCTTTCGAGGATATCGAGCGCCTCCTTGCCGTTTGCGGCTTCGAAGAGCTTGCTGACTTCAACCTCGGCCATGCTTATGGTCTTGACGATTACGGCGCGCATGGTTTGCGAGTCGTCTACGACTAGAATATTGTACGCCATCCTGTTATTGCCTCCGTTACCTATCTATAATATAATGATACGCGTTAACACCGTGCGTATGTATCCGTTTTTTTCGTACCGCAACACGCTGTCCGCCCCTGCGGGGTGTTTATAATTCACGTTCCTGGCCTTTTGAACGTACTACCGTTCTCCCCGTGGCCATGTCCAAAACCAGCGTGCGGGAGATGTCGCCGCCTACCTCCGAGCCTTTCAGCAGTATGCCGTTTTTCCACAGCAGCTTGCGAAACAGGGTGATGTTCCTCTCCCCTATTCTGAAAAAGCCGTTTGAGTCGAGTATCGCCGCGCAGCCGGCCGCCTTGACTATCATGCGCGATTTGGAGCCGCCCATCTCGAAAAACTTCTTAAAGAGCAACGTGACGCCGGTGTCCACGAACATCGACGGATTGGTCTGCGCCTTCGTCTTGTCCTCGGTGGAGCACGTGGGCAACTGACAGTGCACCATCCCGCCGACGCAGGTCTGCGGATCGTACACGGTCACGCCGAGGCAAGAGCCGAGCGAGTACGTGATGATCGTATCGGTCGGGTTATTCGAGAACGCTATATCGGATATGCCAACAGTTATATTTGCCATTTTAACACGCTTTGTTTTTTAATTTTTGACGTATACAGACGGCCTGACCGTCTCCAGCGTACACAACATACCGGCCATACTTTCCGAGTGGCCTACCATAAGGTAGCCGCCCGGCCTGAGCAATCTTTCAAACTCGGCCATCAGCCTCGACCTGACGGTATTATCAAAATATATCATGACATTCCTGCAAAATATAAGATCGAACGGGCCCTTCATGGGGAACGGCGGTTTCGACAGGTTCAGCCTGTTGAACGAGACCATGCTCGAAAGCTGGTCGTTCACCTTGTATACCCTCGACGCGCCCGTACCGGTAGACGTGAAGTACCGCGCCCTGAGCTGCGGGCTTACGCCCTGCATCTTCTGCTCAATGTACTCCCCCGCTATCGCCTGCCTCAATATCCTCGTAGATATGTCCGTCGCCAGAATCCTGACGTCGCCCCTGAAATTCCCCGCGTTTTCGAGGAACGTCATCGCGAGCGTGTACGGCTCCTCCCCGCTTGAACTCGCCGCGCACCAAATCCGAATCTTGTTGCGCCCCTGCGCCACCAACTCCTTAATAACCTCGGCCATGAACAGAAAATGGTCGTTCTCGCGGAAAAACGACGTGACGTTCGTCGAAATCACGTCGAGAAATTCGATAAACTCCGCGTCCGCGTCCGCGCCGGTGCCGGTGAGGAAGCTGAGGTAGTCTCTGTACTCCGTAAGGCCCAGCGCGCGCAGGCGCTTGTTGACGCGCGCGGAGACGAGCGCCTCCTTACCTTCGCCCAGAGTAATCCCGCTCTTGTCGTAAATCAGGTCTCTAAAAGCGTTAAACGTCTTTTTGTCCATTTCCATAATTTCTTGTCCGATCTAATATTTTTATTTCGGCCCCGCGAAAGCGGGTGAACGCAACCCCGCCTCTACGGATGTATTCAAGTTTATTTATTCTTCGATCCAGTCTTCGTTTCTGACCTTGTGCACCTTCAATACCGCCACATGGCCCGACGCGAGGTCGAACATTATTTTGCGCCCGACACTTCCGCCGACATCTTCGGAGAGGACTGTTATCCCCTTCTCCTTCAAAACCTTCCGCGCGACCTCGACGTTCCGCCCGCCCACGCTGTCGGTAAGCCCCTCGGGGTGCCCGCCGCCGATTATGTGGGCGACCATCGTTTCAAAATTGCACCCCTCCTCGCGCATTAGCTTGAGGAGCGCCACGGTGGCGACATTGCCGTACTGCGGGGTGGCGAGCTCCCGCTGGGTCGTCTGCGGGTAGACGAAGTGATTCATCCCGCCGCAACGCAGCTCCGCGTCCCAAAGACAGACAGACACGCAACTGCCAAGCACAGTCTGCACTACGCCCGATCCGGCGGCAACGTAGATACAACCGCGTTCAAGCAGGTGCTGATTGTCAGTTTGTGGGTTTTGCACGATCTACTTTTCCGTTTTTTATCTTTGTTTCAGTTTTTGCCGCTATGTATTGTAATATATATTGGGGTAAGATTAAAATCAAATTCAAAAAAGATAAAAAAATAAAATTCGCGGGGGCAGGGTAAGCCCTGCCCCCGCGGTTCATTAAAATTCCATCAAGTCATCATCGTCAAGCGGTATAATATCTTCCGACTTGAACGCCTTCATGCTTTTCGTAACAGGCGGCGGCGCGCTTCGCTTGTCTGGTATTGCGGCGATTACGGGGCGTTTCAGGGCGCCGCCGGCGGGCTTGCTAAGCCCTATGCTACCGCCGCGTTTTCCCGAGCCGCCGGAAAGTTTAAAGGTCGCCACTAAATTCGACAGCTCGGCGGCCTGGCTGCTCAGCTCCTCCGCCGCGCTCGCCGATTCCTCGGAGTTGGCCGCGTTCTGCTGCGTGACCTGATTCATCTGCGCGACGGCGGTGTTGATCTGCTCGATACCCTGCGCCTGCTCGTTCGACGCGGCGGCGATCTCGGCGATCAGGTCGTTGACCTTGGATGTATGGGAGACCGTCTTGTCGAGCGCTTTCGCAACGTCTTCGGTAATTCTTACGCCGCTTTCCGCGTCCTTGACGGATTCCTCAATCATATCGGCGGTATTTTTCGCCGCTTCGGCGCTGCGCATGGCGAGGTTACGCACCTCTTCGGCGACGACGGCGAAACCCTTGCCGGCCTCGCCGGCGCGGGCGGCTTCGACCGCGGCGTTGAGGGCGAGAAGGTTTGTTTGGAAAGCGATGTCGTCGATCGTTTTTATTATCTTCGCCGTGTTGTCGGACGATTCCTTAATATTTTTGATAGCGTCCGCCATGCGGCCCATCGCGTCGTTGGCTTCATTGACCGATGTGCTCGCTTCGCCGACCAGATGTTTTGCCTGCGTTGAGTTGTCGGCGTTTTGCTTCGTCATTGAAGACATCTCTTCGAGGCTCGACGAAATTTCTTCGAGCGAGCTGGCTTGCTCGTTCGCGCCTTCGGCGAGGGACTGCGCGCCTTGCGAGATTTCGCCGCTGGCGCTCGACACCTGGCTGACGGCTTCGTCGACCTGTTGCAGGGCTTCGCCCAAGTTCTGTATGAGGTGGTTGATGTCGTCTTTCATTTTTGAGTATTCGCCTCTGTAATCCCTTTGCACACGGACGGTCAGGTCTTTTTCGGCCGCGGCGTGGAGGGCTTTACCGCCGTCATGGATGGTGAGGTTGCGCAATGTATCGAGCATGTTTCTGAGTTCGGTAGTGATTTCGTCCTTATCGTCGTGCGGGATAATATCGGCGCTGAAATCGCCGTTGGCCACTAACTTTATCGCGCCCGCCAGCCCGTGCAATTCATCTACATACTTGTCCATTGTCGCCGCCATCACGCCGATTTCGTCGGCGCGGTTAATTCCGAGTTTCATGCCGAGGTGGCCTTTCTGCATCTCGTTCAGCATTTCAACAACTCTGGCAAGCGGCTTGCTGATGCTCCTGGCGAGGAGGTAGCCAATCAGTATGCCGAGGATTACGCCGCCTATAATCAGCGCGACCATCATGTTGCGCATGGAGCCGTATTCCTTATGGGTATCGTCGTTTATATTGTGGGCCACGGTTTCGAACGCCTGCGCGATTTTTTCGGCGGATTCTTCAAGCGCGTTCCCGTGGGCTCTCAGGCCCCTTAAACCATCAAGGACATTTTCGGGAACCTCCGACAGCGTTTCCTTCGCAATGTTGCCGAACCTGTTGCCGGCATCCACGTATTGATTGAAGTGCCCGGTAGCGTCTCTAATCAGGTCTTTGGTTTCCTGCCGTGTAGCCAGATTGCTCAGGTTGCTGAGGTTTTCATTAATCTCCCTGATGGAGCCTTCGACTGACCTTTGGTTGGCGTCGAACGTCACCTGGTCGCTGAATATCACCATATTGCGGTAAGCGCGGCCCATGTTCAGGATATTCTGCTGCACATTGCCGGCCGCCTGAACCCCGCCGATGCCATTCTCGTACAGCCTCGTCACCGATTTGTCCATGTGGCTCGCGGTATTGATTCCGATAACGCCTATAATCGCGGCAATCATCGCTACAATCACGTAACCCGTAATGAGTTTCGCGCTGATCTTAACATTGTTGATAGCTCCAAACATTCACAGCTCCTTTCATTGAACCGGCCCGGCTTCCTTGACAAGGTACGCAGCCCAGTATGTTTATTATTGTTGTAGTAGGTCTCTCTATTTGGTCCTGCACCATAATTTCACACTTTATTACGCTATCCCCGCCACATGCTCCAACTCCGCCGGCGACAGCACCATTTCGATATTCAGAAGAATCTTGACCGACCCCTTGGCTTTCGCCATGCCTAGAATAAACGCCGTATCCACGCTCGCTCCGAACGCGGGGGCGTCTTCTATGTCCTCGCCCCTTATGTCTAAAACCTCTGACACGGAGTCGACCAGTATTCCTACCAGTATGCTTCCGCTGCGGCTCTGGACATCAACGACGATAATACAGGTTTGGTCGGTATCGCTGGTAGCGTCGAGTTCGAATTTGCTGCGCAGGTCGATAACGGGGATAACTTTGCCGCGCAGGTTTATGACCCCGCGCACAAACGTGGGCATTCGCGGCACTGCCGTAATAGGCAAAACGCCGATGATTTCGCGCACTTTCAGGATTTCAAGCCCGTACTCTTCGTCCGCGAGTTTAAAAGTGAGATACTTCCCAGCCAAGTTAACGGCGGTTAGTTCAGCCATAGGCAACTCCTTAATTGGATACTGTTACTTGTAATTATTTCTCCAATTAAACGCTATACTTGTGCCATCCAGCAACATCATGACTATCGTGCCCCTGTTGGCGGGCGGTGCGAGTGCAACACTTAATTGGCGCTTCAATATATTTATCTGTATAATACCGGCTTTCGGGTTATCATCCACTATATCAGGTATCATATCGCTTGATACCATGATTATAGGATACTTACCAAAGATTATCAAGTTTTTTTGTTTTTTTACTCTCCGCCCCGTCCGCCGGTCGCTATTTTTATCGTCTCCGCGATGTCGATAATCAGGCTGACTTTTCCGTCAGGCATAATCGCGCCGCCGGAAACGCCGTTTATTTTACCCACCCCTTCGCCCAATTTTTTGATGACCGTCTGTTGCTGGCCGATGATCTTGTTGACTAAAAGCCCAGTGCGCTTGCCCGCATCCTCCACGACCATCACTATGCCGTCCTCTATCGAAACGGACGTCCCTCTCCCCATCACCTCGGCGAGGCAGTAAAGCGGCAGAAGCTGCCCGTGGCACATCACCATTTTTTGGGCGCCCATGACGTCCGTCAAATCCTCGGCCGTCGGCCTGAAATTTTCCACCACAGAGAACGTCGGCAAAATGTACCGCTCGCCGCCCGCGCAGACGACCATGCCGTCCATGATGGCGAGCGTCAACGGCAAGTGTATCACAAACGTCGTCCCCACGCCGAGTTTTGAGCGTATCTCTATCCGCCCGCGCAGCGTCTCGACGTTTTTTCTCACCACGTCCATCCCCACGCCGCGGCCGGAAATATCGGTCACCTGGGCGGCTGTCGAAAAACCCGGGGCGAAAATCAGATAATTAACTTCGTTGTCGGTAAGCTGCGAGTTGGGATCGACTATCCCCTTTTCGATAGCTTTTTTGAGAATCGCGTTGCGGTTCAGCCCTTTTCCGTCGTCCTGTATCTCTATGCAGATAGACCCGCCCTTCTGATACGCTTTGAGCGTCACCGTCCCCACGCGCGGCTTGCCGGCGGCTTCGCGGTCGTCGGGCGTTTCGAGACCGTGGTCGGCGGAGTTGCGCAGCATGTGCACAAGCGGGTCGGAGATGTGCTCAATAACGGACTTGTCGAGCTCGGTATCCTCCCCGATAGTCACAAAGTTGATCTCCTTGCCCGCCTTCCTGCCGAGGTCGCGTATGAGCCGCGCCATCTTGTTAAACGTCGCTTTGAGCGACATCATCCGCATCGACAGGCCAATCTCCTGCAACTGCCTCGTGATCTTTCTGAGCTGGCGCGCGTTTGCGCCCAGAGTCGTGCTTTGAAACTCTCTCCCCTCAAGCTCGCCGGTGACCATCGCCTCGGTGATGACGAGCTCGCCTATCATGTCGACCAGCTTATCCAATTTCTCCGTATCGACTTTTACGCTTTCCTTAACGATCACCGCCGTCTTCCCCGACACGCCCTGCTTGTCGAGGGCCTGCGCGACGTCCTGCGGCGTGACTACCCCGCGCTCAACTAATATCTCGCCCACCTTCGCGTCCGGCCTGCGCACCTGCTCGTCGAGCACCGAGCTTATCTCCTCCGACGTAACCTTGCCGTCGTCAATCAAAATTTCACCGAGCTTCGACCCGCCAGCGCCCCCCCTGAGCAGGTTTTTGAGCATCGCGTCGACGGACGCGATAAGCTGCTCCATCGCCTCGTGAACAACGTACTCCGTGCTGGTCTCGAGCGCGACTTTGAGCGCGTCGACATCCCGCTTGAACACGTCCACGGCGGAAAATATCAAATCCACGGCGGTGCGCGTGAGTACAAAAACTTTTTCGCGCGCCTTGTCCATCAAACTTTCCGTGGAGTGCGCGAGCGCCTGTATCCCGTCGAGCGACAGGAATCCGGCTACCCCTTTTATTGTGTGGAACACTCTGAACAGTTCGTTTATGATGTCGACATCCGCCGGCGCGGCCTCGAGCCTCAGGAGCGCGTCGTCGGCGTTCAGGAGGTGTTCCGCGGCTTCGGCGATAAACTCGCCTAAAAGCACGGCGTCTAAGGTGGTAACGTCGAGCCGCGTCCTGAAACTCGCTTTGGGGCCGGCCTCCGGCGCGGTTTCGTCCACAAAAAACCCCTCGGAGTCCTGTTTGAGCGGCACCGGCGGCGGCAGCGGCGGCAAGTCGTCCGCGTCCAAGTCGATATTGATAACCTCCTCCTCCGCCCCGCCCTCTTCGGGATGCCCGTACATAATCCCCCGGCGCATAACCGTGAGCGCGTCGCCCATCGCCTTCATGCCGTCGTCGATTGTGACCTCCTTAAAGACGATCTTCTCCACCGTAGAGATACACCCGAGCGCGACGGCGCGGACGACCTCGTCCTCGGAGCAATCGTGAAGCTCCTGGAATTTTGTGTGGATACCGACGGCAAGCGCCTGATTGTCGGTAGGGTCGATAAGCACGAGAGCGGCTGAAATCTCTTCAATCTTTTCGAGTTCTTTACGAACATCGGCGTCGGACATTTTTTTATTCCTTGCTGTGAAGTGGTTCAATATTATAATATACTATTGAATAGCATAAAAATCAAAGTTTTTTGAATTTGACTTTTTCCGAGCCAAAATATTAATTTAAATATCGTACCTATGAAAACAACAAAATCCGCAACACTAATACTTTTCGCGCTCGCGCTGGCGCTCGCCTTGCCCTCCATCGCCAACGCCCAGCCGCGCCCGCCGGGGCAGGCAACCCGATACCTCCCGCAGGTATTTATCGACACAACCGTAATGCGCGCGTTCTATATTCTCAACGAAACCGCGGGGCGGCACGCCATCAACTCCAACCATCAGCGCCACGCCGTAGACCGCGCCAAAGCCGTTATCGAAGACCTGAAAAGGCTTGCGAGGGGTGACCCAAACGAGCAGTACGCGCTGATGAAAATCAGCGAGGTCGAATACCAGATACACCTTGAAGAGGAGGAGATGCGCCGCATAGCCGCCGAGCGGAATATAATCGCCGCCAACCAGCTCGTAGCCCAGTACAACGCCGAAGTCGGCAAAATGCGCCCCGATTTCGCCATGCTCAGGGGGATATTCCGGCGAATGGCGGAGGTGGACACGCGGCAGGCCAACAATCTGGCGAACTCCTACAACAGGCGGCACCGGCAGGTCTCCCGCGAGGTGACCAACTCGCTTGAAAGGGCGCTGAACGGCAACGATTTTTTCACCGCGAAGCGTGAACTTGAATACGCCGAGAAAAACAAAAACTACCTGATGATAAGCAGCACCTACCTCGCGGCACAGCGCGAACGCCTCGAAAAAATCGAAAACGCCGGCACCGAATACCAGAGAATCGTCTCCCTGCTCGACGCCGGTGAAGCGGCATTTAACGAGTTCAGGCTGTCCGAGAGCCGCACGAGCGTGACCATGGCGGGCAACCGCATAGACGGCATCCGCGCCCAGATTCCGGCCAGAGACGCAAGCGCCGCGGCCGCGCGGGTAACCAGGCTCACACGCCTGCTCGACACCCGCGAAGACTCGCTGGTCAAGGCCGCGTTTACAATCCTCGAACAACAGGGCCCCGAAGCCGCGATGCACTACTTGCAGGAAGACCTGCAAAAGAATATGAACCTTTCCCACGAACGGGCGACCATCATTGATCAGGCGATAACGCACCTGATGCCGCAGCGCGAAATAACGCCCGGCGCCAGAGTAGAGATGGTAGACGCCTCCGCGCCCCCCGGCGGCGAGTCCCTGACAAACGTCCGCGATCAGGCCCGCCTGCGGGCGCAAAGACGGGCCGACAGCATACAGGTGCGGCGCGAAAAGGCAGAAAATATCAGCGCAAACATCTACGCCCTCATAGAGCACAAACAGGCCAGAGACGCCGCCCGCCTGTTTTCAAGCGAAAGAGCGTTTCTGGTGTCAACACTCGACAGAAGCGACTTCGACCGGCTCCAGCTATCGGTAAACAACAGTGTGGCGATGGAGACGGCAAACACCAGCAGAGTCAGCAAGCACAGACTGCGCGCGGAACAGAACATGGAAAGAATATATGCCATGCTTGGGAGAAACGACGTAAGGGGAGCGCATAAACTTTTCCAAAAAAATAAAAATAAACTAGGCCGGCACTTGGACGGAGAAGCGTTCCAGATGCTCGAAATCACTGTCACGCAGTCGTTTAGCCAACTGTCGAGAAGATAGTGCGGAAAATCTGCAATGCCATTCAACGATATTCTCTCACGATACAAAGATTTTGACGCTGAGGCGTACTGCGCCTCGGTGACCGGGCGGCAGGTGGAGCGGGCGCTTTCCAAGGGTCGGCTTGACGAGCATGACTATCTCGCTCTGCTGTCGCCGGCGGCTTCGGATTATATAGAGCGGATGGCACTCCGTGCGCGGGATATTACGCGGGCGCACTTCGGTAATACCATACTTCTGTTCACGCCGCTGTACGTATCTAACATTTGTGATAATTTCTGCCCCTACTGCTCCTTCGCGCATCAAAACAAAATAACGCGGCGGCATTTGACCATAGATGAAGTGAAAAAGGAAGCTGAGCACATCGCGGCGACGGGGATGCGGCACATACTAATGCTAACCGGAGAATCGCGCAAAGGGGCGCCGGTACAATACATCAGAGACTGCGTGGCAGTGATGAAAGATTTTTTTTCGTCGATCGCCATTGAGGTCTATCCGCTTGACAAAGATGAATACGCCGAATTAGTCGAGTGCGGAGCCGACGGGCTGACGGTCTATCAGGAAACATATAACAGAGATATTTACGCGGATTTGCACAAAGGCGGGCCAAAAGAAAATTTTGACTACCGGCTGTCGGCCCCTGAACGCGCCTGTCTTGCCGGGATACGCTCGGTGACGGTAGGCGCGCTGCTCGGCCTCGCGCCGCCGCTCATGGAGGCGTTTTTTTCGGGGCTGCACGCCCGTTATTTACGGGACGCGTTCCCGTCGCTCGAGATCTCCGCGTCGTTCCCGCGCCTGCGGCCGCAGGTCGGCAAGTTTGAAACGGATTACGCAATTGACGACAGGACGCTCGTGCAATACATGACCGCGTTTCGGATCTTCATGCCCAACGCGGGCATCACGGTCTCCACCCGCGAGCCGGCATCGCTGCGCGATTCGATTCTGCCTATGGGGCCGACAAAAATGTCGGCTGGGGTGAATACCGCGGTGGGAGCGGCGACCGGCGGGGCATCGGAACCGCAATTTGAAATTGCCGACGACAGACCGGTTGATAAAATGCAAAAAGACCTGTTGACGCGCGGATTTCAGCCTGTGATGGTCGACTGGAATTTTATTTTATGCCGGTAATCTCAAACGGCGCATCAACCCATCCTTATATTTTTTCACCTTTGTACCGAAAGGCCGATAGTCCTCGAGGATAACTTTTGAGTTTTTTAACCGCGAAGCCCACCGCGGGAATCCGCTGTTGTAAGTTTCGTATTTTGTACCGTTGTCTTTAATTCCGTCGAGCACTAAATAGATTATGTCGGAATATGAAATCATAAAAAAGTCGACTAATGAAAGTTCTACATCGTGTTCTTCCATATAAGGGACATCCATGTGCCGTCTTTTTCCGCCGACCGTATAAACAAAATCATACATCGCCGCAGCATCTCTAAATTTTTCACTGTCGGAACACACTAAAATCTTTTTCACGCTGTTTGATTTGTGTATTTTTAATAAATGATTAATGTTGCGTTGGATGAAAATTTTTTGCAATTCAACAGGTAGTGTTGGAAAGATGCTGTGAGTTTTGTTCTCATCGAAGTCACCAAGTAGAGATTGAAAACGAAATACCGCGGTAATATACCCATTATTTATTTTGTTTCGGTGAAAATCGATAGCATTTTGGAGTTCCGGCGAAAGATCGAACAGTTCGTTAAATAGAATTCTGTGATCATCGCCAAAATATTTTTTGTTTGTATGGAACAAAATGTATTCGTAATTTTTGGAAAGTTTTTCGGCGACAACGCACAATTCCTTAAAATCCAAATCGTGATGTTGTAGTGTATCCGCATACATAGGTAAGGCGATACCTGTTGCAAAAGAAGAGATTGATACACTTTTAGCCTTATTTCGCGTTATTTCATCTTCTGAAATTTTCCAGTCATAACGGGGATGCAGGTAAGCGGACAGGTCAAACGGGACGGTAAAATTTATTTTGAACCGAAATCCGTATAACTTGCAAATTTTATACAATGTCGTTATCCCGTACAGCCTGTCTGCCCATCCGCCTTTCGGCCTCGCATCATTTGCCATATAGACAATCGTAGTATTACTCAACCTAATCGCCTCCTTACTCCAAAAACTGTTTTGTCCGCCGGTTTGTTACATTTTTTTTCACACTATATTTTCATATCTCCTCAAATAATTTACATTATCGCAATCCGGAAGTCAATTTTTTTCCAAATTTCGAAACAACGCGCCAAGCCCTGTTTAGCAACGGACGAGCGCGTGAAGCATAAGACTTTTTTAATTTTTTATAATACGATGGATTTTCTGAAATGCATTTTTTTTTGTTTTTTAATTAAAAAAATCGTAACCGGAGAAAAAATATTATATTTTATGCAGGACCGCCGCTATATTAAGGTACCAGTTAAATTTTACGCCGTACCGCCCGACAACTGTACTACAGCGGTGAGGTCGCCGGACGGCACAACACAAGATTTAATTGGGGGATTAATAATCAATGTCTGACAAAGGACAGGTACATAACCGATGAAAAAAACGCTTTTTTTTCTGCTCCTGCTAACCGCCGCCGCAACCGGCAATCAAAAGCAGCTTATTGAACGCGAGTTCAGGCAGCTTGAAACCGCGCTTACGCGGTACATGCACGACGTTGTGGTTCAGGCGCAGGACTTTGACCAAATGAACAGGGCGCTCTTCGACTTCATGCGGGATAATCCGGGCGTTACACGGATACTGCGCGTCAACGCCGGCGGTTACATCGTAAACGACGTAAACGCAAGTTCGCCGCGCTCCGCGCCGCCGCGCGATATCGGGAACCAAAGATGGTTCCAGCAAGTTTCCCAAAACAGGCGGCCCCACTACAGCGTTTCAACCACGAACACCGACGACGGCGAGCTTATACTGTTTTACGCCTGGCCGTTAATGACCGGCCCCGACCGCTCCCACTTTTCCGGGTCTTTCGCCGCGACGATCGACTTCACATCCCAGTTAGCGCTTATCGACGCCTCGGCACTGGCGCCGTTCCAGATCGCGTCCCTCGGCGTACCGCTCTTTCAGCACGACTGGGACAATCTCGACTACATTGAGGAACCGCTCGACATCAGGGGCGCGTCCAGCCTGACCATCCGCACTTTCAAGCCGCTCCCCACAAGGCTCGACCCGCTGGCGCCGTCGGAACCGCGAGCGGTATCAGGATTTCAGCCGGAAGCGACAGCTTCAGACGACCATTCGGCAATGCAACTATTGACAGGAACCGCCCGAATTCCAAGGGAGAGGGCAGAACCAAGCGCACTTTTCAAGTTTATCAACGTCAGCATATTCGTACTGCTCGCGGCGATAGCCGCCATGGTGGCATACTCAACCTTCGCCGGACACTCCAGCGCGAGGAAACGTTATTTCAGAGAAGAACCGCCACCCCCGCCGAAACTGGATTACGACAAAATCATCATCAAGTCGATGACGGAAAAACCGGCGCCAGTACCAATAATATCAGCGCCGCCCGATGTTGTTGACAGCGTCGAGATTGTTGATGATATTTCCGGCAAACCGGGCGGGGCAAATACAAATAAGGAACAACAGGTTTTGATTAGCAAAATATTGAAGTTGATGAAGGACGAGTTTGTTATTGTGGATAAGAAAATTGAGATGCTGGCGCAGAGAATAAATCAACTGGAAGAAATCAATCGCAAATGAGATACGGGGCGGCAACCTTACCGCCCCGCAACACTTCCCGCAAACTAAAAATCCCTGTCGACAATCTCCATCCCGCGCCTGCAGATCTCACGCGCGTAGTCTGTCCACGCGCCCTGGCCCCAATACCTGAAACAACTCGTCTGCGAGGTCATCAAATGATACAGCGCGTTTCTGTACTTGTAATCCGTTACCGGCACTTTTGAGGTCAGAACCTTTTGCGCGAATTTTACGCTCAACTGGTTCATCGGATCAAGGACGTTTTGATACCCCTTAACCCACGAAAGGTCATTCGTCCAGCTCCCGCCGTCCATGTGGAAGCGGTGGTCCTCTTTTTTCAACCCCTCTATGGCCTGCGCGAGTACGGCTTTTTTTCCGCTTCCCGCCATCTTATCCCAAATGCGCTTCTGGAATACCGGATGAATCGCCTCAAAATCCTTCTCCGTTATGCCCATGCCTTCCAAATGCTCAAGATACTCGGTCACGTTCATCATCGGGGTGTCGGAACCGGTTGAGATATGCGACACTTCCATGAATTTCGGCGGAAATTCGTTCATCATCACGCCGCCGTTCTCGCCGTCGGCGATCTGGGTGACAAGCGGCGGGATCGATTTGCCGGCGAGCGTGGTACGCGACAGGCTCAGCGCTTCGTAGTACGGCTGCATCTGCGCGACGAGTTTCGTGTCGCTGCCCTGAGTCTTTATGATGGCGATGATGCTCGCTTCCTCGCCCTTGGAATTTTTGCATACGAGGCGGTGGGGGACGTGCTTGTTTTGAAGCCCGTGCCCGTTTGCGGCAAGCTCTACCGAGTGTTCCTGAACGAGCACCCACGTAAACCCGCACTCACGCAGGGTTTTTACAAATTCATAGGCGGTGTCGGGATGATTGGGGAGCGCCATCTCCGACGGCGAGAACCCGCGCACGCGCTTGAGCGCGTCGATCCCGAAAATCGCGGCGAAATTGCTCTGCCACGCCTTGACGTGCAACCTGTAATCCTGCACCGGCGTCGACGGCGCGACGGCGTGCCCCCACGGGCATCCGAGCCACTCAACCGTATGCCACATGCCAGGGTCGCAAGTAACCCTTTTCAGCGCGTCAAACACATCGTCGAGCCCCATCTTACGCAAACCGTAAAAAAGCTGCCCCGAATACTCGAGCATAACGCGCGGTTCCTTGCCCTCGCCGAGGAGTTGCGGGATGAACTCCCCTATCCTCTTGTAACACCAGTGAAACACCGACGCGTTGTGGTTGTCGCCGATCCCCTGATTGTCCATCATGTGCTTGAGGTTGCTGATGATGTCGGCCGTGCCGAGGTCGTGCCCGCCCGCCGGGATGAGCGGCTGGTGCATGTGCAGGGCGATCGCCGCGGCGCTTTTAATGTTGCCGAATGAGATTTTCCCCTTTTCGGCGGGCGACAAAACATTTTTACTGCGTTCCTTGATGGCGGCCTCCACCTCTTTTATTGAGGTGATGTTTGGGAGGCCGTCGATAATTTCCGGTAGCATTGCGGTACTTCCTTTCAAAAACGTTTATTTGTGACGGATCAAATCGTAAATATTCATGTAATGCGTCCCCGGATGATTCCAGGAATAATCGGCTTTCATCCCATTTATCATCAACTTGCGGAACTCCTCGGGATAATCATAAAACAGGCCGATCGCCCTGTCCATCGCCGATTCGAGACCCGCGTTGTTCATGTCGTTGAACGTGAAACCGTTTCTCATATCCATATCGACATGCGCGTAATCCTTGTCGAACACCGTATCCGCCAAGCCGCCCACCGACCGTACGACAGGCACGGTGCCGTAGCGCAGCGCGATTAACTGAGTCAGACCGCACGGCTCAAACGCGCTGGGGACAATCACCATGTCGGAACCGGCGTAGATGAGGTGCGAAAGTTCTTCATTGAAGCCTAACTCAATATGGCAGTCGACGCTTTGGCCTAACTGATTCCTGAGGTGGGCGAACTGGTTGAATATCGCGTGGTTCGAGGCCGAGCCGAGCAATATAAACTGCGCGCCCCGCGACAGCGCGTAGTGCGCGGCGTGGCAGATCAGGCCAAGGCCCTTCTGTTCGTCCAGCCTTCCTATGTATGATATGATAGGCTTGTTGCTCTTGTACAACCAAAACCGATCGCGCAGCGCGTCCTTGTTTTTGTATTTTTCTTCAATATTTTTGATACCGTACCTTGCCGGCAGAAACCCGTCGAGTTCCGGGTTCCACGTGTTGTAATCGACACCGTTAAGAACCCCGCCGAACTTGCCCTGATGGACGTGCAGCGTCGCGCCGAGCCCATGCCCCTGCCCCGTGAACCGCGCTTCCCACGCGTGCTTGGGGGAAACGGTCGTCACGAAATTCGAGTAAACGATCCCGCCCTTCATGCAATTGAGGACAGACGCGTTGTTGTCGTCCCGCAGTTGCGTCGGGCTGAAGTAGTGATCGGGCCGGCCAAGCCCGGTCGCGGCCAGAACATTATGCCCGAATATCCCCTGATGCTTAAAGTTGTGCACTGTGTAGCATACCCGCTGCCTCCACATCCCGTGGTGCTGATAAATCTCGGCCAGCATCACCGGCAGAAGCCCCGCCTGCCAGTCGTGGCAGTGTATAATGTCGGGCTGCTTGCCCGATTTTAGCATGAACTCCAGTGCCGCCTTGCAAAAGAACGCGTAGCGCAGGACATCGTCGTTGCAGCCGTAGAACGTGCCGCGGTTGAAGAAATTGTCGTTTGAGTGCGGGTCGATAAAGAAGCATTTGCGCCCGTGCACAAGCCCGAACCATACCGAGCAGTGGATTGCCCCGCCGAACCACGGCACCCAAAGGTCGTTGTGGCTCATGGTCATACCCCAAACCTGATCGTGCCGCATACAGTCGTACTTGGGAAGGATGATTTCGACATCGTTCCCTCTGATGGCGTGTTCCCAGGCCAACCCGAAAATCACATCCGCCAACCCCCCGACCTTAGCGACCGGCGCGCATTCCGACGCTACGTGGATAATGTACATAAGCCTACCCCCTCATAAAAAGCGTGGTGTGGTGTTAAGTATGGTTTATTTCACAGACAGTATTAATATAGTATTCGGGCGGGGGAAATCAAAGTGTTTAGCCATATAAAAAAAATTCCACACGGACGCGCCCTGCCTCCTCCTCCGAGGTGCGCCGGCCACCAACCGGTCGGCCCGCTACAAACGCAGCATACTGTTATAATTTCCTGCTGTACCGATCCATCGCGGCCACAATCCCCGCCCCCGCCGCGCAAAACAGCAGGGCGGAAAGGGCCGAGGCGGCATCGGCGGGCAGGATGTTTTTGTTTGTTTGGATTACTGCGTTTTCCACAAGGGTGATCTGCCCCGCGTGTTTGATGTACTGATCTATCACCACAGTCCCCTTGAAAGGCCACAGCGCGTAGAGCGAACCCGCCGTCAGGCCGATCATAAGCGCAACCGTGCCGTCGTAGAAACGCTTGAAGACGAAAGATATGACGCGGGCGAAAATCAGGATGCCGGCCCCCATCCCTATCGCCATTATCATCAGAAAAACAAAGTAGTCGAGCTGCAACGATTTCAGTCCGGATATGGCCGAAATCACCTCGTGGTACTGGCCCATGAGTATCATCACGAGCGACCCGCTGAGCCCGGGCATGGCCATCGCGCAGATGGCGACGACGCCGGTAAAGCCGATTGCGGCAAAATCCCGGCCGGTGTACTGCCTGAAATATTTGAACGCCGCCCCGTCCGGCGCGTTGTTGGGGCAGGTTATTTCGTTTGCTGCGACCAACTCAGCGGCAAGCCTGCTCTTGTAGTTGTCCGACTTTATTTTGGCGTTGACCGACGGATCAATGGAAACCGTTACCAGCAGCATCACCGCAATGCCGGCAATAAGGTGGATCAGGTAGAGGCGCTTCCACACTTTCAGCATTTTTAGCGCCATGACGGTGGACATCGTCATCAGCCCGAAGAAGAAGGCGTATGTATTCGTGAAATACGTTTCGAGCAAAAACTTCATCACTCCGGAAAGCAGCAAAATAGCGAGGCCGGCGCCGGCAAGGAGCCGTATCAGAAATAGGGCGTCGAGCGCGCGCATGTGGCAGATAAGCTGTTTTTGGTGCTCCTTGCGTTGGTTGCCAAAGACCGATTTCTGGGCGCAGCGTAAAACCGTTTTTATGTTGGCAGGCTTGAAATTATTGACCGCGGCCATTGTCCTTTCGTAGAAGCCGAGCAGAAAAAGCACCGTGCCGCCGGAGATGCCGGGGATGATGTTGGCGGCGCCTACGGTAAAGCCAGAGAAAAATTCTTTGAACCATCGTAACATTTGCGTTTTTCCTTTGCAAAAACGGGCGAATACTCTCCACCCCTGCGGGGTATTGTTGATTGTTTAATCGTTCCAGCCGTGTTGGCCTATCAACGGTACGAAAACTACTTTACAGGCGGTTCGTGATTCCAAACCAGTTTCGGTTTTTTTATAGACGGTCAAATCCTGTACGGTACGGTCGCCGGCGGGGATAACCATTGTCCCCCCTACGGCTAATTGTTCGGCGAGGGTGTCCGGGGTTACGGGGGCGCCGGCAGTCACTATGATTCTGTCAAAGGGGCTCCATTGAGGCCAGCCGCAGGTGCCGTCGCCCACCTTGAATATTACGTTCTCGTAGCCCATCCCTCTGAGCCGCAGGCGCGATTGTTCGCCGAGTTCCCGATGGCGCTCTATAGTATAAACCCTGCGAGAGAATTGCGCGAGAATCGCGGTTTGGAAACCCGAACCGGTGCCGATTTCCAAAATTTTCAAGTCTTTTTCGTTGAGATTGAGCAATTCCGTCATGAGCGCCACGATGTATGGCTGGCTGATTGTCTGCCCCTGGCCGATAGGGAGGGCGGTGTCTTCGTAAGCCATGGGGCTGTTGACGAACAGGTGGCGCGGGACTTTGCGAAAAGCCTCGAATACCCGCTCGTCGGTGATCCCTTTGTTTCTAAGCGTTGTTATGAGGCGCTCGCTCGCTATGTGTGGTTGCATAATAAATCTATCAAAATTTCCGTTTTTTAAAATTTATACCGTGCCATACCCGCAAAACAGCCCGAATCCAGCGCAACGTATCGGAGAAATGCGAGATATGGCTTGAACCCTCTCTCAAATATAATGTTTGCACACGTACAAAACGAATAGAAAAATTTTTCGCCGCCGCTTTTAAGATAATCTCGGATTCCATTTCAAAGCGGCTATATTGTGTACAGGTTGACGTGACGAGGCCGCGTGAGTATAAACGATAACCGCACTGGCTGTCTTTTATGTGACGGCCGGTAATGACGGACAGAAACGCGGACGTCAGGCGGTTGGAAAAAATACGGGCAGGCGGCATAAGGCCAAAACGCATGTCACGGGCGCCAATGCACAGGCCCGCCGCCGGACGCTTTTTCGATTCCCTGATGAAACGATAGATATCGGCGGGAGAATGCTGGCCATCGGCGTCCATCGTCAGTATCCAGTTGATTTTTTCGGGGTTGATGCTGATGCCGGCAGTATTGATGTTACCGGGGCCGATATCAACATTGCCATCGCCTGTCAGATAAGAAAAACCCGCCCTCAAGGCCGCGCCTTTGCCCTTGTTAACATCGTGCCGTAAACAAGCTATACCCGCTTTCACGCAAAATTCAAACGTCCCGTCGCCCGACGCATCGTCAACCACGCAAATAAATTCCTTGGGTACAACCTCCGTCAGTTCATCAACAAAACGTGTAAACGCACCGACTGACTTGTACGACGGGATAAGGACATAAGTATCATCAGGCCATTGTGTCATGGTGTTAAATTTTCCTGTATTAATTGTGTTAAAACAGTTACCGCGTCATTACCGCTACCGCCATTACTATTACCACTATTGTCAGCCGCGCCCTCCTGCAATTTTACATCCGGCAGCTCTATCGGCCCGCCCAAAATAATATTGATTTTCGCAAACGGAAAAGGTATCAAAAACCTGTCCCACGATCTCAGCCGCCACGCGCTTTTCGTTTCGACCCTTATGGCGACCGGCGGCGCCTTGCTAACAATCGCGATCTGCGCGGCGCCGGGCTTGACCACCTCCCGCGGCCCCTTAGGCCCGTCCGGCGTGATCCCCAGCGACCGCCCCTCCCGCACCGCCTTGACACTCTGCCGCAAAGCCTGCGCCCCCCCCCGCGACGACGACCCGAAGACCACCCCGTGCCCCCACCTTGCAGCCACACCGGCGGCGATCCGCCCGTCCTTGCTCTGCGAAACGATAGCGGTCTTGCCGGTATTACGGAACAAGTACGAGATAATAAGCAGGCTTGAGTGCCAAAAACAATAAACTTTCGGCGGGGATTTGGGGTCGAAAATATCAACCGACGGCGGCGAAACGACGTTGAAGCGCCAGGTTTTGCCCAACATTGTGCCAATCAGCCATATCATAAAGGGTGCGATTTTTTCCATAGTACAGGTAAAAATAGGTAACGCCGCACCTGCGGGTCAATAATAAAATCAAAAACCGTTTTTTGAAAAAAGCCATCAGCCTGCAGCAATGTTCCCCCGCCGTGTTGATAATTGCAAGGTTTTTCGCGTATACCCCATGCGCGTTAATTATATTACACTCTTTGGCGGATTACCCATCAACAAATTTTAATTTTTAAAAAAGGCGGCTGGAAAGCAAGTGAGCGCTTCAAACCTGAATCTTATACGCAATTTCTGCATTATCGCGCACATCGACCACGGCAAATCGACCCTGGCCGACCGTTTCCTTGAACTGACGGGGACGGTCAGCAAGGATAAGCTGCAAAGCCAGACGCTCGACGACATGGACCTGGAGCGCGAGCGCGGGATAACGATCAAGTCGCACCCTGTACGTATGAACTATAAGGCCAAGGACGGGAATACCTATCAGTTCAACCTGATAGACACACCGGGGCACGTCGACTTTTCATACGAGGTGTCGCGCTCCCTTGCCGCCTGCGAGGGCGCAATACTTGTAGTTGACGCTTCGCAGGGGATCGAGGCGCAGACGCTCACGAATATCTACCTCGCGATAGACGGCGACCTGACGATCATCCCCATAATGAACAAAATCGACCTGCCGTCGGCGCGACCCGACGAGATACGCCGCCAGATAAGCGAACTTTTAGGCGTCGACGCGGATACGATACTTTCATGCAGCGCAAAGACAGGCGAGGGGATGCCCGAACTTCTCGAAAAAGTTATTACCGACGTCCCGCCGCCCAAAGGGCAAAAAGACGCGCCGCTAAAAGCGCTGATTTTCGACTCAAAGTTCGATTCGTTCAGGGGCGCGGTCGCTTACGTGCGGGTTTTTGACGGAACGCTCAAAAAAGGGCAGTCGATACGGTTCTTCCAGTCGGGGCAGGAGTACGAGGTTGACGAGCCCGGATTCTTCCGCATGGGGCGCGTGGCGTGCAAGGAGCTCAACGCGGGGGAGGTCGGATACGCCATCGCAAACATCAAAACGCTTTCCGACATTAACATAGGCGACACGATCACCACGCGCCTCGGCGGCGCGACGGAGGCGATACCCGGCTACAAACAGGTGAAGCCGATGGTGTTCAGCGGCATATATCCGATTGACAAGATCGATTACGAAGATTTGAGGAGCGCACTTGAAAAGTTGCGGCTAAACGACGCGTCGATATCATACGAGCCGGAAACGTCAACCGCGCTGGGCTTCGGCTTCCGCGCGGGATTTTTGGGGTTATTGCACATGGAGATTGTTCAGGAGCGCCTTCTTCGGGAGTTCAACGTCAACATCATCACCACAGTCCCAAACGTTGAATACGAAATCCACCTGAAAAACGGCGAGATATTATATATAGACAGCCCCGCCGCCCTGCCGTCCTTACAGGAGATCGAGCATATCTGCGAGCCGATATCGCGCGTTCAGCTTATCACCCCCACCGACTTTGTCGGCACGATAATGAAACTTTGCGACGAGAAGCGCGGCAAACTTATTAATATGGAATATTTAGAAACAACCCGCGTCTGCTTAAATTATCACTTGCCGTTAGCGGAGCTTATTATTGACTTTTTCGACAGATTAAAAAGCTGTTCAAAAGGCTACGCGTCGATGGACTACGAATTTTTTGGCTATCAGCGCGATAACCTGATAAAACTCGACATACTGATAAACGGTTCGCCGGTCGACGCATTTTCGACCATCATTCACAAGGACAACTCGTACTCCTACGGGCTGATGATCACTTCAAAACTCAAGGAGCTCATCCCCCGCCAGCAGTATGAGGTCGCAATTCAGGCGGCTATCGGCAACAAGGTGATCGCCCGCACAAACGTAAAAGCGTACCGCAAGGACGTAACCGCGAAGTGTTACGGCGGCGACATCTCCCGCAAACGTAAACTGCTCGAAAAGCAGAAAGAGGGTAAAAAGCGAATGAAGCAAATCGGTAACGTGGAAGTACCGCAGGAGGCGTTCCTCGCGGTACTGAGCAGGGATTAGCCGGCACGTGCGGTCGTTTTTTGAAAAGGCCCGCTCCTCCGCCGACCTGCGCCTCGCGTTACGCAGCGGCGCGGGGCAGTTTGTACTCGTCCTCGCTATCGGGTTGCTGATAAAACTGTTCGTTTTCGACTCAATAAAGATAGACGGCTTGCAGATGGAACCCGCTATCAGGGCGGGCGACAGGGTTTTGCTTTTCAAGGCGCCGTACACGATACCGTTGGTAAGAAATTTCTTTACCCACGCCGGAAAACCGGTAATAGTAAACTTTCCCGGCAAAAACACAAAGACCGTTTTGAGAATCGCAGCGGTATCCGGCGACACGGTTTATGTTAGTTACGGACAGTTTTACCGCAACCGCTACCCTATCGAGAAACTCCACAAGGACATGGAGAGATTCGGTATCATACCGAGCAAATTTTCCCCGATCGACTTCATGCCCGTGTACGTAATCCCCTCGCCGAAGGATTCCATAATTTTCAGCGAACTCACCCTGCGCGACCTCATCTTCACATATTCAATTCTCCGCCAGGAAAATGCAAACGCCCGCCTGAAAGCGTTTATCATGGTGGGAGATTCGGCAATAGGCAATTATTACATCAAGGATTTTTCGCTATACAGCGGCAGGCTCGACTCTATCCCTAAAGAGTTTTACACCGACTGGTTTTTTTGGGACAGGCTCCAGGAATATCTTTACATGACCGCGGACGGCGAAACCCCGCAATTAGCGTTTTCCGTTTTCAAGGGCAACAGGGAGATTACCGGGTTCAGGGTGAAAAAAAGGTACATCTTCCTCGTAGGCGATAACTGGAACGAGGCGAAAGACTCAAGGTATTTTGGCCCTGTGGTAAGTACAAATGTGCTGAGCCGCCCTGTAGCGACGCTTTGGGGAGTACGTGTGGATGAGAACGGCAAGCGGCGGTTTGATTTTAAAAAAATTTGCAGAGCCATACGGTAAATGGCATATATTATATTCTATAAGGCAAGGCTGTTGTGGAAAAATCGCTATAAATAGTTTCTCCCCGCTACACCCCCCGCGGCATTCTCTCTGGCGTCCAGCACGCCCCCTCTCGGCCGCTTACTCGAAACGAACCATACCAAAACCTATGCCGAAAGGACGTAACAATTGGCAACAAAAAACAACCACGCCCCCAAGCCTAAACCGCGTAAAGAACCCGCGACGTACCATGACGCGGTATTCACGGCGTTCAGGTATATTTTGCGTGAATACGTGGAAAATGGCGACATCACGCTTCAGGACGAACGACGTCTGTCCAAGCAGCCCTTGAAAATTGATATAATGATTATCAAGAAAAAGCGCGACGTCGATATAGAGACAAGCTGGGGCAAGATATTCCGCGGGCATAATATCATAGAATATAAAAGCCCGGCGGATTCCCTTGTCTCGCTTTCCGTCTTCAACAAGGTAATCCACGGGTACACCGGCGTCTATGCGTCACAGGAGAACGTAAGCCTGACTGACATGTCCGCGACGATAGTTTGCTTCAAAAGGCCGGTAGAACTGTTTGAAACGCTGAAAAGTGAATTAAATTACAAAATTTTGTGCAAAGATAAGGGCATATACTATATTTTACAAAAGGGGGCGGTCGTCGAAAAATCATTAGCGATACAGGTACTCGTAAGCTCGGAATTACCCGATAGCGACGTTGCGCTGAAAGAGCTTAAAAAGAAATTTGACAAAGCGGCGCGGGTAAAAATAGCTGAGTTCATCCGTAATTT
>JAITFQ010000029.1 GCA_031281225.1 Chitinispirillales bacterium | reverse complement strand
ATACGATGCTGCGCTCGGTGGCGAGTACCGGATCTATCTCCCTGCCGGTCTTAAACTTGAGGTGGTCGATAACCCGCAGGTTTGTCGGGTCGGCCATCGCCACCGTGAGCACGCCGTTGCGCTCGAAGAGCGGGATCACCTTGTACTTGCGCGCCATGTCCTCGGGGACGGATCTCAGCAGGTTTGCGGAGAAGTTGAACTGCTGCAATACAACGTGCTGTATGTCAAGCTGTGCGCTCAGCACGTCCACAAGCTTCGCCTCGGAGATGAATCCGAGTTTGACGAGGCACTTGCCGAGCATCATTTTGCTCTGCCGCTGTTCGTGCAGCCCTTTTTCCAACTGCTCGTTGTTAATAAATCCCTGCTCAACGAGTATCTCGCCTATACGCTTCTTTTGCTGCAAGCGGATATGTTCGCCCAGCACCGCCGTGAGGTCTTCATTCGTAATAAACTTGTACTGCACCAGCGTCGCACCCAAACTTGTGCCCGTGCGTCTGCACTCACGGAGGGCCACCAGCAATTGCTCCTCCGTAATGAGCCCCTGCGCCAAAAGCACTTCGCCAAGTTTTTTGTAACGCTTTTCAGTCATCATAATAAGTTACGCACGCTTTCGGTATACGCCCTCCATGTCATAAATATATTATATGTATCGGCTACCATGTATTTCAACTGTAGCGGCATAGATTTATATGAGTGGGATTGCGATGACATATAAAAATACACATTAAAAAAATGTTTTTGACTTTAATCTCTTGAATTTGACTTTTCTCCCGCCCAAATTGTATTATTATATACATGATGACAAAAAAACATATCTTTGCCAAAGCCCTCGCCGCCATGGCGCTATGCTTCCACACCATTTCCGCGCAACCAGCCGACTGGTCAGAGGGTTTTGCAGAATTTGAAACACCCCCGGCAACCGCTCCCGTCGTTCCAGTAGCGGTAGCCCCCATAGCGGTCGAACCCGTATCCCCCACCTCCGCCGAAGACTTGGGCGGAGCCGGACAGCCCGCCATGATTGACGCCGAATCCACTATGCGCCTCGGGACGGAGCTCTCCGCGCAGGCTTTAGCCACCGCGCCGTTCATGTACTTCGACAGGCTCTCGGCGCTCGGCGACGGAAAACTGCTCAGGCCCCAAAATCGCGCGGCAATCTACCACCCGTTCGACAGGATAACCGTAAAGCCGACCAGCGGTGCCGTCTACCGCATCGGCGACACCGTTGACGTGCTGAACGTAGGCCGGCCCATATCTGTCAACGGCAGAACCGGCCGCCTAATCACACGCACCGGCCGGGCCGTAGTCCTCGGAGCTGCCGGAAGGCGGATGGTTATCCAGCTTACGGAAAAATGGGGGCAGATTGAGGGCGGGGAGCGAATCGTGAAAACTGCGCAGTTCACGCCGGTCTACACAGACACGCGCCCAGCGCCCGACATCCCGCAAATACGCGGCAACGTGGCCGCGCGGGTCGAAAACACCGCGACGCCATACCTGCAACAGTACCTGATAATAAACAGAGGTTCCGCCGACGGCGTCATGATAGGCGATTTTTTCAGGGTAAGGGAGAGGGAGCGCACCAACAGATTGAGCGAGGACGTGCTTGAAGCGCAGGTAGTAAACGTAACGGAAAACACCGCGACGCTAATTGTTGTAAAATTGCACAAGCACCATTTGGATATCGGCGACGCGGTGTTTTTGAGTATGCGGGCGGTACAATAGATAATGGCAAATTTATTGCATGACATAGGCAAACGGATTTTAATCAGCAAAAGCCGCGGCAGTGTGCGCGGGTCTGTTATTTTTCTGCTGACGCATCTGTTGCTAATAATAGGGATGATATTCGTCGTTCAGGTGGTAGTGGTTCTTCTAGGAACGGCGGATATATATATTCCCTTGGCGGGCAGATTTATCGAGCTGCTTCAGCAAATTATGTGGTAAACCCCACCGATATTACGCTGTAACGGTCTTTTGGTTGTTGGCTGTCCCCCGGTTTTATCTTTTTTCGGCTGTACCCTCTAAACAGCAAATCTAAATCAAATTTAAAAGATTAAAATCAATGCCGGGGGCTTTGCCCCTGAAAGAGGGTGATTATGGGCGAAACATCATGTAGCGGCATTTCGGGTTCGTGCCAGCGTTGCGGCGCGGGTGATAGACTGTTTACGTTCCGCGTGGAAAAACTGCATTCGCCCGCTATTGCCGTTATCATCGTTGCGGTATGCTTTTTATCATTGTACGCCTCAACCATGATCCCGCGGCTGCCGGCGGATGAGAGCGGGCTGGACATATTGCTTGAGGAGATGCTCATCGACACGTTTCAGTTTGAACAGTTGCTGGTTTTTTATGCCCTGCCCCTATCGGTTCCACAGGGAGAGCTTGCGCTTTTAGCGGAGGTTTTTCCGGAAATTGGGGAAATGTTGCCGGAGACGGAAGTGCTTGAGGTTTATCAGCCGTTTGATAACAGGGGGGTCAGGAGGCTGTTCAATGATTTTCCGATACTGGCTGATCTTGAGCCGATTCTGCGGTGTAACACGGCGCAAGCGGAGCGGGGGGCGGTTAATGGGGAGATTATATTTGGTATTAACAGGTCGAATATCAATGAGTTGAGGGGGCACAGGATGAGGATGCGGGTCAAAAGTGATGCGGTGTCGGTCGAGGGCAGCGTCGCGCTTAGTGATACGGGGGCGATGTGGCAGAATCGGCGGGTTGATATTTCGCGGGCGGGTGTGAACGCGCAGTTGGGCAATTTCAAGCAGCCAGTTCCGGGGGAACTTTTTTTCGGCAGATTTTCACCTCTGCCCGCTGACAGGCGGGGCGTCGCGGAGAATTGGCTCTACGGAGGAAGCAATACATGGAATGGGGCAGCAATTAACAAAACAAAAATCCCCGGCGCGGAGATGCTGGGGGCGAGCGCATTTTGCCATATACGGGGGGATGAAAGAGCGGCGGGAGGGACGGTAGACTGGGACATTGGGCACGGTATGAGAATTTTCGCAGGAATCAGCGGATTTCAAACGGTTGAACGGATTGGCGATAGCGGTAATATTAGCGGCAACGACGATATTGATGATGACAGTAATATTGATGATAACTATAATAACGATAGCAGCTATACAAAAGAATATATCTATACATACACCGCACATCTATATGGCGAATACAGGATGAACGCGTGGCGGGCGGTTTTGGAAACGGGGCTGCCGCTGGGGCAAGGCGGTATCACCCCTGCCCTCTCTTTCCGACTCTCCTACCGTCTTCGGGAAACATCCGCCGAGTACCACTTCCTCGGATACCCAAATGAATTCACCGCACCAATGAGCAGGATCAAGCGGCAGTTGCTGTCAGAGATCGGGGAACGGGAATCGCCGCAGTCACCGGCCATACAGAAGCACAGGCTGCGGATGACCGTCCCGCTCTCAATCCCCAAAGTAAACACGGCAAGATTTGTACCGGAGATCGACTTCACCGAATGCCTAGGGACGGTCAGGCGGGTGCAGGGCCGCGCCGAGATCAGGGCGCGTGTGCCGAAAGCCGACATTACCCTCCGGCACACAGCGAGGATATTTACGATGGGAGTTGATTCGGTATTACACACATCAACCGCATCCTTAAATCTACGTACAGACTATCCGGTAGAGATCCGCGCCACCGCGCAAAGCGTCTACGGCTATTACGCAAATTCCCGAAATACCTACACGCTTGAAACGCGCTACACGGGAGCGCAAAATGTATTGATCGCGCCGTTTGTCAGGGGTAGGTACATACAAAATCATGAATACTGGCTCGGGTTAAAAACCGAGCTTCACCTATACAAAAAAACATGGACGGCGCTCACCGCAGAGCTACCGTTCAACGTGAAAGGAGCGGACAATGTTTATATCAGAGGATCGGCCAGTTACAATTTCTAAGGACGCGTTTTTATTGACGCTGCTCTGCCTGATTGCCGTAACGGTACTCGTCAACTGTACCAACCCAATCAGCAGCAACGGCGGAAACGCCAGTTTCACATTCACTGTCGCCGATGTCGGCCAGGGTCTTGCGCAGTTCGGCGTGATGGATGGGCGGGCGGTGCTTTGGGACATGGGGCCGCCGAGCCAGTATCCGGCGTGGCGCGGAGCGTACAACAGTCTCGGCAGGCCGCGTATTGAGATGATCGTCATTTCCCATTTTGACAACGACCATTACGGCGGGCTGCAGCACCTCGACGAAAACACAGAGTGGAGCGGCGCAATCGCCGTATCGCCGGTTGAGGATACCGCCGGAATCAGGAGCGTCGCTGCGGCGGAGTGGCGAAACCGGATAAACTTCCACGTTTACGCCGCGGGCGATACGCTCAAAGTTTTTGGCAATGTAGAAATAATCTGTCTTTGGCCGCCCCGCGATACCGACCCCGAACTCCCGCTAAACAGTCGGGACAAAAACAGGTACAGCATGGTCTTTTCGGTGCGCCACGGCCATAGCCGGGCACTCGTCACATCGGACATCGACTACGAAGCGATGAACGCGATAACCCTGCACAGCGCCCATAACCTGCGGGCGCAAATATTATCCGCCCCCCACCACGGAAGCGCCGGTTCCGTCCATCCGCTGTTCTTCGCCTACGTATCGGCCGACGCGGCGATAATATCCTGCTCACGCCAAAATACCCACGGCCACCCCTCCCGCCAAATGGTAGACGAACTGACGTACCAGGGCACGAGATTATTTTATACCTACCTGGATCACTCGGTCACGTTTACCAGTAATGGGCACTATTGGCAATATTCATCCGCCAACAATTATTCCCAAAATTAAATGTTGTGCTTGCGCCGTCCGGTAATATCACGGCTGTCGTGCGGGCGTTCCTCGCAACTTTACGCCACCTGCTGCTGCGTCCGGAACTTATACGGCGTTGTTCTGTGGAATTTTATAAAACATTTTTCCATCTCCAGCGCACTCGAAAAGCCGCACAGGTCGGCTATTGACTTTTCGCTTGATCGCGACGAGCGCAGGCGCTCCTTGGCCACTTCGGTGCGGCAGAACAACAGGTAGTTGATAAACGTAAACCCGGTATTCCGCTTTATCAGATTACTGAGCGCCTGTGGTTCCATCCCGCAATTGTGCGCCACGTAGTCTATTTTCAAGTCTGCCCTCACAAGCTCCCGCTCTATGATGTTGTTCACCCGTTCGAAGGCAATTCTCTCTTCTTCAGTGCGCTCAAAGCTCGACAACAGTTGCGGCCTGCGCAGTTTTGAGATAAGAGCGTATATCAGGAGCGCCAGCAAAAACCCCGCAGCGGGAAACACTATCCACTGGAGCGCGGCGTTCATGAGCAACGGCTTGGAGAGCCTGTAGTAGTCGGACCAGATAAATGGGCTGTATATTTCGTACACACTGCTGCCGGCCAGCGAAATTTTTTGAATCCGACCGTCGTCATCAGGTACATTCAGCACGAGATTGAGGCCAATGGTATCGGGGATCCTTCCGCCAAAAGACTCCCTCGGAACAGCAAAGCGGAAATTGTACCCCCGGAACTCACCGAGGCCGACATGGTGCGGATAGGCTACTCTTGATGACTGCGGGACCAGCCTGAACGTGCCGTCGTCCTTTTCGACACGGTAGTCGGTTCTGAAAGGCGAACCGGAGAGCGGCACGGTGAAGTACATTGTCCCCTCTGCGGGATACGGGGCCCTTCCGCGGGCCGGATCAATGAGTATTTCAAGCCCCGCCTCGGCGTTGTTGCGGCCGGGCTGATTAGTGTAAAAGCTCGGGTCGTTTACGGTTACGTGGACAACAAGCTCCCTCTCATTCCACACGACCATGCTCTTGGCACTCCTGCGCGGATCGCCGAGGCTGAAACTTTGCGCGTGGGTCTCCTTGGCCACCTTGACGGAACTCGGCGAATACGGAACAGGAACGGTTTTACGCGCAACGGGGCTGTGCGTGAGGAAAATCCCTTCCTGCCGCGCGATCCGGGGCGCTTCGCCCGAGATCAGCGCTTCGGCCAGTATGCCGACGCCGGCGAACAACTGGTTGGGGAGGTTGTGCGTGTTCCATACAAGTTTGAAGGGCGGTCGCGTGATAGTTCCCAAAGAAACGATAAGCGCGCTGTCGCTCCCCTCGGGAAAGTAGCGCGCCTGCAAGTCCACCCTGGTAACATTGGGGCAGTCGACCCGAAGGGCGATAGTGCAGCTCGGCGTGGAGAACACCGACCCGGCAAGCGGGGCCTCAAACGATATGCAATTCGACTGCGCACGCACAACACTGGCGGCGCATGCCACAGCAAGAACCGCGAACAGCGGAAGCGTCGTCAATTTCAGTTTGAATAATCTCATTCCATATTCCACAAAAACACTGGGCGCAGCTGGACTCGAACCAGCGGTCTCCGCGATGTGAACGCGGCGCTCTAACCAACTGAGCCATGCACCCGAACATTTTTTGACTTAAAGTTTTCCAGTAAAGTGGCCGATATGGCAAAAAACGGCTATATTTATAATAATACAATATAGTCAAAGACATATCAATAGCTATATCAAAAATTCCCGCCCAAGAGCTCAATCGCGAACAGCGCGTGCGCCGCCATCCCCGCTTCGACCGCGTTCTCGTCCGGCAAAAACCGGGGGCTGTGAATCTCCTCCATCCGCTTCCTGCCGCGGGGAACCACGCCAAGATAGACGAAAAGCCCCGGCGCAAGCTGCTGGTATCGTGAAAAATCCTCTGCGTACATGGTCGGAAATTCGCGGTCGGCCACGCAGCCTTCGCCCAAAAACTCCCGCACGCGCCCCCTGAACCTCCCGGCAAGTTCCGGGTCGTTATACCCCGGCGGATACGACTTCTCAAAAACAACCTCAGCCGACGCCCCAAACGCCGATGCCGTAGCCGTGGCCGCCTCGCGAATACGCTTCGTGAAAAATTTCAGTAACTCATCGGAATACGCGCGGACAGTCCCGCGCAGCACAGCCGCGTCGGGGATGATATTGCGCCCCGTCCCCGAATGAAAACTGCCGACGGACAAAACCGCCGGCGCCGCAGACGGTTTTTCGCGGCTTATCAGGGCCTGCAACTGCGTCACGATGTGCGCCGCGCAAAGTATAGGATCGACAGCCTTCTCCGGAGTGGCGCCGTGCCCGCCGCGCCCTCGCACGGCAATGTCAAAATTGAGTACCCCCGCGTAATCACTCCCCTCCCTGATCGCGATGTGCCCGGACGGATGGTCAGCGCTGACGTGGAGCCCGAAAACCGCCACCGCCTCGGGCGGGAAAACGCCGGCCCTGATAAGCCCCTGGGCACCGCCCGGCTCCTCCTCTTCCGACGGCTGGAACAGACAAAGCACCGTGCCGTTCAGCCGCTCCCGTATTTGGCTGATAATCTTGGCCGCGCCGAGCAATATCGCCGTGTGCATATCATGCCCGCAAGCGTGCATCACCCCCGGGTTAACCGAAGCGTAAGGGACGTCGTTCTCCTCCTGAATCGGAAGCGCGTCCATATCCGCGCGAAGCACAACTGTCGGCCCCTTCCCGCCAGCGATACGCGCGCTGACCGCCGTTTTGTCGAGATGGTACCGCGCCGGAATCCCCCATCCCGACAACGTACCGCGCACAAGCTCCGCTGTCTTTCGTTCGCGGCCTGAAAGCTCGGGGTACTTATGAATGGCGCGGCGCAGAGCGATCACTTCGGGGGCGGTTTGAGCAATCAGGGCTTTAAGCTTTTGAGCTGATTTGTTCATGGCACTATCCTCCTTACGCCAATAACATTCGGCACCGCCGGCGCAGACAGGGAGCGGCCGCCAGACGAAAATTCACCGATAAATTCCAACGTGTCATTTGGGGCGACGATGTACAACTGCGACGGGGAACCACCCTCCATGTACATCGCCCTGTCTATTGATAACGATAAACCACGCAGCACATTTATAAACTCGTGAACCGAATGCGGGGCCGTGCACTGAATCAGCAAAAAGCGGCCCGCGCTGTCGACCGCCACCGCCGCTATGCTCCAGCGCCGGTGGTTCTCCTGCCAAACATTTCTACCGGTACACGAAATCATCCGAATTGATTGAACCGCCGAGCCGTAAAGATTTTTTACAGTATTAAAATCATCGCACTCCAAGTCGACAATTCTAACCGGCGGAATATCCTTTCGCAGCGGTTCAAACACCAAAACCGCCTTATCTCTCGACAGGCGCGGGTTGTTCACATGCTCCGACATCCTCATGTGCGAAACGCTCGTAAGGTAATCGGTCTGATACATCGCTGCGTTGATAACCGCGGTCATCCGCTCCCTGCGCCCCCACTCCCGCGCGGTTAACGGCTCACCACGCGCCGGATGGCTCGCGTTCAAAAGACGCAACTCGTACCGCTTGGGATCAACACGGAGAACATTGACAACCCCGCTGTCCGCCCTGCTGTAATGCGGCGAATGAAACCTGCCGAACTCCAACCCGTCGTCAAGCTGCCGCCACCGCGCCGGCACGCCGACGCTCACAACGAGAATAAACACCGCAACCGGCACAATAATCTTTCTAACGTTCATAAATCCACCACCCCAAGACCCCGCGCTCAAACAGCCCGCCTGTACTTGACAACTCCGTTCACCGCCCATGTCGTCAAATAAAACAGACTCCTTAAAGCATCCATCCCGAGCACGTTTCTGTAGATATTCCACTGTGGGCGGATCATCTTCCTTTTCGACGCCGTGAGTGAATCATCCCTCATACGGTAATCGACCAAAACATCGTCGTAGCCAACCGCCGCGAGCCCCTGCTTCATCACGTTCAGCCAAAACACGTAATCGTCCCGTAAATTCCGCAGTTCCTCGTTAAACCGCACCTTCTCCTTCAACTTGCCCGTATCCAAAATCGAAGCGGATGGGAATATCGGGCAGTGGTACAGCATCCTCTTAAAATCTTTCCTGCCGACGCTTTTGTACGGCGGCAGTACCTCCCTTTGGCACGCGCTGTCCTTGCGCCGATACCCGCAAAAAAAAATTGCAACCGTTTCATCCCGATTTTCGTCGATACGCTCTTTCATCTTCTCAAGGTAATCGCTATCCCAAATATCATCCGCGTCCAAAAACGCGAAGTAGCGCCCCGCCGCGTTGTCCATCGCGAGGTTCCTCGCGCCCGATGATCCGCGGTTTACCGGAGATTGGATTATTTTTACGCGCGGGTCTTTTTTCGCGTATTTCCTGACAACCGCAACCCCCTCGCCGCCATCCGGCGAGCAGTCGTCAACGATAATCATCTCCCAATCCGCCGCCGTCTGCCTCAAAACGGATTCTATCGACTCGCCCACCAGCGACGCGCCCCTATACATGGGGGTGATTATTGAAAATGTCGGTTTTTTCATAATTTACCCATCCGCCGGTTTTAAACGCCGTACCTGTGCCGTCCGCGCCAAAGTCAGCCCCTGTTATTTTTTTTGTCGTTACCAAAACGTCCGCCCCCGCAACGCCCTCAATACGTATTCCATCCAAAAGCGACGGCACCAAAACCGTCTGCCCCAAAGCGAGCGGCACGCACGCGCCTTCCGTGCACAGCGCCGCGCTCCCCGCCGTCACCGACACCACCCTGAACCCCTCCGCAATACCGAGCGCTGCCGTGCCCTGCTCAAAAAACCTGTACCGGCTGAGCGTAAACTTGGAATTATCACATAGTGCTTCATACGCAAAAACCCCGTTTTTCTCAATCAACACCGGTGCCGGTTTGAGCGGTCTGTTCTCCCTGAATTTTATGATATTCAGCGCGTCGTCTATATGCAGCCCCCGCGCGCGGCCGTCCGAGTCCGTGCGGTTCCAGTCGTACAGACGCAGCGTGGTGTTTGACTCCTCCTGCACCTCGTAGATCAAAACCCCTTTAAGTATCGCGTGCACCGTCCCCGCCGGGATGAAAAAAGTGTCGCCGCGCCGCGCCGGGACAAATTTCAGAAGCGACTCGAACCGCCCCTCCCGCACCGCCGCCGCGGCCTCCTCCGGCGTTACGTCGTCGCGATTGAAGCCCAGTGCTATCCGCGCTCCGGCTTCAGCGTCGACCACATACCAGCACTCCGTCTTTCCCCGCTCGCCCCACCCGTGCGCCAAAGCCTGGTCCCGGTTTGGGTGAACCTGAATCGAAAGGTTTTCCTGCGCGTCTATAAACTTGAAGAGTAACGGAAAACTTTTTTTGCCCGCCACACCTACCAGCGCCGCCGGATCGCGCAAATAAAGCTCCCCAAGCGTAGCGCCCGCGTATTCCCCGCCCAAAACGACGGTCTGACTATCGCCCCACGCGCTAACCTCCCATGACTCACCAATGGGGCGGCCCAGCGGCGCACCCTTCCCCAGTTTCTCACGCAAAGCGCC
>JAITFQ010000104.1 GCA_031281225.1 Chitinispirillales bacterium | reverse complement strand
GGGGCAAACTTTAATCATGGGCTTTGTCAAGTAGAAGAAACGGTCTTTTCGGGGCGATAGAGGCCGTTTTTGGACGTAAACCGACGCCGTCGCAAACACACAATATATAATCACGAATGCTGCATTAGTCAACATAGATAATTCCATGCCAATCCCCACTAAAATATAACGTTCACAATCTAGACGAAGCTACACTCCTCGCCGCAACAGATACAATATATATTATGGCGCTGTTGGGGGTTAATTATTTTTTTCTACGCACTTCTCCCGCCGCGCCGTACTCCGTCCGTTACAGTTTTTGGATGTCGTCCGCTGTTAATCCAGTAATTTTGATTATTGTGTTTGCGTCTATGCCCTCGGCTTTCATCGCTTTGGCATTTTTTCTCCGCTCTTCTTCGATACCTTTTTCCCAGCCTTCCTGCTTCCATTCCTCCGCGGCACCGCTTCTTACTGCCCACCCGTCGAGGTACTTTCTGAACTTTTTTTCCGCTACCGTCATATTCTCCATCTCCTCCCAGATATTGTGATTTGCAAAATACAATGAACGCATAAACTCCCGTAACGGGGCGTCTTCACCCGCAACTTCCGGCTTTCCAGCTAACTCAACACCATACTCCGCCGTCAAATCGTTACGAATCGCCCCCACCCACTCCAAATCTTCGGCAGACAATTCACTACTCACCGCCAACTGCATTGCGGGGACGTAGGTCGAAGATTGCCCCTCTCCAACAATATAATATATTCCTCGCGCTTCCGATTCAATTATTTTATATCCCCTCTCTTTTTGCAATACCCGAAACAGCTTCTCCGGCCGCCTGACAGAAACAAATGTTATCGCCGTTTCGCTGAAAACTACCGAGTTTTGGGATAAATAAGCGTAAAAATAGGCCAAAACTCTATCAAACGCCCGTATGTTCAATGTATCCGTCGGCCCCTTGAACTCGACGATGTTGTGACGCCTGAAAAACCTCATCAGCGTGTTGTCGATGACGACATCCTCCAAAAGCTTTATCACGACGACGTCAATCCGCATAGGTTCCTTGTATAACTCGTACTCAGGGATTATCTCAACTTTGTATCCCCGAAGAAGGTACGCCACGACTTCAATGAACATGGCTGTCCACTTATTGCGCGGTTTTGTTTTTTTGACTTCTTTCGAAGCGCCTGACATAACAGTCTCCTTGTTTCATGTAATAATATTGCTGCAATACCGCGCGGGGGAAATGAACGAGTGAACGAATGAAAAACACAAAAGACCATGAAACCAAAAGTACTGCGGGGAGGTAATAGAAATCAGAACTTATTTATAGAATATATATTATGGGTGATGGAGGAGTGTGAATTATTTTCAGAATATTTGTGTATAAATTAGCGTAGGTGGGGTTTGTGGTCGCTCGCCAAACACGGCCCGGCGACGTTAAAGAAACGTTTGGATTTGGGCATGAGTCTGCTCTATCCTCCACTTTTAGAGATTTTTAACGCAATAACACTATAATATAATTCATCTTTGCCTCATAAAGGACGATTAAAAATTTTATTCTTAAAAAAAGCAATACCGCCTGTTGATTGCCCGCGAACTGTAAAAAAAATGTAAAAACAACAAAAAACATTGATTTCCTTATAAGAAAATATTATATTACATGTTTGTATATATGCGCAAATCAGACTTACAGGACGGAAATCAAGTATGCAATACAACACATTAGAATCCATAGATGCTCTCCGCGCCGCAGCAGCAGCCGAGTTTCAGGCCATCGTGGGCGACGCCGATGCTGAGAATTTCCGCGTAAAATACCTCGGCAAAAAGGGCGTCCTGCGCGAAATTATGAAAACTCTGGGCAACGTCTCGCCCGAAGAGCGCAAAACTCTGGGCGCGGCGGCAAACGCGCTGCGCGAGGAGATTGAAAGCAGGTTCAACGACGCCCGCGAGCAAAGCAAGGGGGACGGCGGCGGCGACCCTGGGTTTGACCCCGCATTGCCTGGCTTCCCATTCCCGTCGGGCAGCCTGCACCCGCTGGCGCAGATAAGAAACCACATCGTAGAAATCCTCGCAAGTATGGGTTTTTCAATAGCTTACGGCCCGGAGGTCGAGAGCGATTACAACAATTTCGAGGCGCTGAACATGCCGCCGCTGCACCCGGCCCGCGACATGCAAGACACGTTCTATATAAACGAAAAGGCGGTGCTGCGGACACACACATCGCCGGTACAGATTCGCGTAATGAAAGAGCAAAAACCCCCAATCCGCGCTATCATGCCGGGGCGGGTTTACAGAAACGAAGAGGTCAGCGCCCGGAGTTACTGCATGTTCTATCAGGTTGAGGGGCTTTTTGTCGACAAAAACGTCAGCTTCGCCGACCTTAAAGGGACGCTCCTCGCTTTCTCGCGCCGTTTTTTCGACGAAAACACGAAAATCAAGATACGCCCCAGTTTTTTCCCGTTTACGGAACCGAGCGTCGAGGTTGACGTCGAGTGTTTCCTGTGCAAGGGGAAAGGGTGCGGAATCTGCAAGCATAGCGGATGGTTAGAGATACTCGGAGCCGGGATGGTCCACCCAAGCGTATTAAAAAGCGGCGGCATAGACCCCGAAATATATTCCGGATTCGCGTTCGGAATGGGAGTTGAAAGAATCGCGCTTTTGAAATACGGGATCGACGATATCAGGTTATTTTATGAAAACGACGTCCGGTTTCTAAAACAGTTTTAATTGGCGTAAACCATTATCAACACGTATAAAACAGGTGTTTTTTATTATGAAAATTCTTTATAGCTGGCTAAAAGACTTTATCGACATAAACGCCCCCGCGGCAGAAGTCGCAAGCGCCCTCACAAGCGCAGGGATTGAGGTGGCGTCTATCACCGAAATCAGTATCCCCGACGGGGTCAAAGTCGCGCGGGTGGTGTCGCGGGACCCGCACCCCGGCGCGGACAAGCTCTCGCTGTGCCAAGTGGACGACGGCAGCGGCGGCGAACCGCTGCAAATCGTTTGCGGCGCACCCAACGTAACCGCCGGTATGACGGTGGCCTTAGCCGTCGTCGGCACGCAGATCGCCCCGGATTTCAAGATCGGCAAGGCGAAAATACGCGGGGTGGAATCTTTCGGTATGCTGTGTTCTGAAAAGGAGTTAGGGCTCTCGGACAGCCACGAGGGGATAATGCCGCTCCCCCACGATTATAAAATCGGTACGCCGCTGTCGGAATACATGCCGTATGACGCGGTTATCGAGATTGAAATCACTCCGAACCGCGGCGACTGCCTGAGCGTTTTGGGCGTCGCGCGGGAGGTCAGCGCGCGGTTTGGGCTGCCGCTGAAAGATATTACCAAAAAACCGCGCGAAAACGCTGATGATTCAGTGACTTCGGCGATATCCGTCGATGTCGAAAACGCCGGCCGCTGCCCCCGATATATGGGGAGATTGGTGCGCGGCGTGACGGTCGGGGCGTCGCCGGAATGGATGCAGAGACGGCTTAAATTGGCGGGGCTGCGGCCCATTAATAATATTGTGGATATCACCAATTACGTCTTGATACAGTACGGCCAGCCAATGCACGCCTTTGATTATAACGCGATTGAAGACAGGAAAATCGCAATAAAAACGGCTTCGAGCATGGGCGCCGGCCAGTTTACGACACTTGACGGCGTGGAACGCAAGCTCGCCGGCGACGATCTTTTGATTTGTGACGGGAAGCGCCCCGTCGCCTTAGCCGGGGTTATGGGCGGCGCGGGGTCGGAGATTACGGAAGCGACAAAAGACGTGTTTCTCGAATGCGCGTTTTTCGAGCAGGGCGGCGTCCGCAAAACCTCAAAACGCCTCGCCCTCTCCACAGACTCATCCTACCGCTTCGAGCGCGGCGTCGATCCGGCGCAAGGCCTTGAAAACGCGTTAGAAACGGCGGCTGCGCTATTACAGGAGCTTGCGGGGGGAAGCGTTGCGGCAGGAGTTATCGACACCCGCCCTAATCCCTTTGCCGACAAGGTGTTAGCCCTGCATCCGTCACGCGCAAGCAGGCTTTTGGGGTTGGAGTTCACCGCAGACGGCATCATCCCTTCGCTTAACTCCCTTGGAATCAACACCTTACGGGAATCTGACGACGTTTTACGCTGCACCGTGCCGCTGTTCCGCCACGACATCACCGAAGAGGCCGATCTTATTGAGGAGGTGGGGCGCCAGTACGGGTACGACAACATCCCCGCCGCCGATTCCGCCAGGGTCGAGCTTGTCAGGCAGCCGTCGACCGCGGAGATTAACCGCGACATGGCGCGGCACGCCCTTTGCTATTTTGGCCTTAACGAGATCATAACAAACAGCATGGTTTCCGAACCGCGCCGAAAGTTGGTAACGCCCGACGCGGAGCCGGTAAAAATTATGAACCCGCTGAACCCCGACATGGCGGAGATGCGCACGTCGATGGCGGTATCGCTTTTGGAAACGGCGGCCTACAACCTGAACCGGAAAAACCGCGATAACCGTCTATTCGAGATAGGCAAAGTGTTCCGCCCCGACCCGAAATCAGAATTGGCGGACGAGAGGGACATTTTGGCGGTATTAATAGAGGGCGCCTGCTTCCCGCAGTCGTGGGGCAATCAGGAACTGCCCAACGATTTCTTTGTCCTGAAAGGCATTTTAGAAGCGTTCGCGGCAAACTGCGCCTTAGGAACACCGGTTTTTTCACGGATGGAGTCAAGCGTGCCGTTATACGGGCCGGAGTGCGCGTCGATAACGATCAAAAACGCTCAAACTGATATACGCGGGACGATCGGCCGGGTATCCGACAAGATTTGCAAGGCTTTTGGGATAAAAACCGCCGTCTATTACGCCGAGCTCGACCTGACCGCGTGGCTGTCCGCCCCAAAACCCCTGCCGGTCTACACTCCCCTGCCCAAATTCCCGGCATTGGAGCGCGACTACTGCTTCGTCATGCCTGAAACACTGTCGAGCGCCGCGGTCACAAAAGAGATCGAAAGCGTATCGCCGCTGATAGCCAAAGTGCGCCCGTTTGACGTCTACCGCGGCGAAAAGCTCGAGGCGGGTACCAAGAGCGTCGCGTTCTCGGTTGAGTTCCGGTCACCGGACAAAACCCTGTCCGACGAAGACGTAGCGGACGCCTGCACCAAAATTATCGCGGCGATGGAGAAGGAGCACGGGGCGGTTTTGAGGAAATAGGTTTCGTATGCCAAAGACACCAACCCCTATATAAAAGGCGAAAGCCACATTAGTCTTGATGACAATCGCTTATAACTTGATGAGCTTATTTCGACAGGTAGTCACGACTGAGAAAGTCAAGCATCGCTTGTCAACGTTGAGATACAAATTTCTAGCGATCCCATCACTTACAGAAAAAAATAGGCAAAACACCATAATAAAAATGGCTGTGCAGATGAAACGGAGACTATGGATGCACAGACTATGGAACGCATCTATGGGAAACTATAATATAAACTCCGCCTAATGGACAATTGGGGATAAAAAAGCCACGAAAAAATGGGCGGGGGTAAGCCCCGCCTCACATTCTCTGCTACAGTTGCCACCTCTCGCTAGTATCGCTTTGCAAGATAGGTACGCCTCTTTCAATATCCAGCACCCTGACAAACAGGCGACGCATGGCACCAGTTCCAGTTAAGCCGATAAGGAGAATTGTATTTGCTCCAGCAGCGTTACCGACAGTTAGAAGGTCATCGTCACTTACAGTACCGGACATGGAAAATTTTTGTTCGGCTTCAATTATATGGCGATTTTCTCGATCAACAACGCCTACCCCCCTTCGGATAAAATCTGCAGTTATATTATCAATAACGGCATTTACCATAGAAACGGCATTTGGATTGCTATAAATCCACAATCTCGCGTTTTCTGGAAGGACATTGCGAATTTCCTCGCTGGCAAAAGCGGCAACCCTCTCTACTTGGCCGCGGTCGTCATCATATTCACTGGCGAGCGTTTCCTGGTCCTGTATGACTTTGTTCAATCGAGCAAGCACTTCTCGTGCTCTTGGGTTTCCTGTTTCATTAAAAACTTTCTGCATGAGGTCCGCCGCAACTTGAACATCGCCAAACGCTTCGTGGAGGACAGAGGCGTTTTCCGCCGCCGCCATACTCTTATGACGCTCGTAAATTGCAAGATAGGCTTGAAGGGCTTGTCTGTAATTTCCAACTCTCACCAGGGCAAGGGCATCCTTCATTTCTGTCCGCACCGCTTTGTTTCCGGATTTATCCGTCGCAAAGGTACGACTCTCAATGACTGTATGAGGAGCGAAATCATTGCCAATCGTTCCAAGTCGCCCACTAACTGCGTTTCTCAGAAGCGGTGCTGCGGAAGGATAACCATCCCTTCCTACTGCCCTCATAGCTCCTCTACTATAAACCGGGCCGATGAGGCTTCCATCCCGAGCCCGCACAAGAGAATAGTTAAGCTCAACTTCTACGTCAGTAATAAAATCAGTGAAAGTTATTGTTTGGCCTTCCCTGTTTTGATATGACCCTTGTTGAGTGCTGTTTGTTACGGCGGTCTGTGTTAGCCGTCCGATAAGCACGGCGTCTACGTGGTTTTCAATACTTTGGTTGCTTCTCTGAAGCTGCGTTATCACCGATGGGTCCACTAGAGTAAAATGGTTCATCTGCCGAATTTTCTCTGTTGCAACCGCAGTGGCATGCTGTGCCATCTCAGCGGAACCGCCAGCGGCTTCAAAGGGCATGATAGCTATGCGTCTAATGCCGGAAGTATTTAGGGTCGGCGGCCGTTCCACCTCTATCCTGATTTTGGCCGCGCAGCCAATAAAAAACAAAATTGGCAACACAAGCAGTATCTTTGCCACATTGCTACGTCCAACCCGCATCCTCATATCCTTTCCTTGACAAATCTCACGTTTTTCTTTACATAATATAATACACGCCAAACACCAAAAAACAAAAGAACGTCTAAACAACGACCGCCCAAGCAAGAACGAAAGCAAGCTTCAAATATCAATCGCGCCACATATCGCTGTGCGCTTATCCTCCTTAATGTAAAGGATTATGGAGTTTTGGGGTGATGTACGCGTCTACCGCTCCTAAAAACACTTTGGCGCTTTCAAATTGAGACGACGCGTCGTCTTTTGAAACAGCGTAAAAATCCATATAATCGCAATCGTTGCGGTCTTTAAAGGCATTTGTTATGATATAAGACAATTCTGTGGGAAAAATCCCGGGTTTTATGTAGTTTTTACGAAATTGAGAAATTACACCTGAATGCTTCTTGGAATCAAATCGTTCAAGTGCCAAAACTGCACGCATAGCATGAAAAATGCAATAGTATGAACGGTTGACGGAGGTTTGGAATAAGTCCATCAACAAATTCTTCTCCGCAGCCTGCAGACACTCTCTCGCCTTATCAAGGCGGACAGCCGCAAGCACCGATGGGGTTTCTTCGTCAAGCATAAGACAGTTCCACCCCTTCTTTTAACACGTTCATAAAATACGGCGTGACACTGCGAAATTTATGGAAAATTGAACTGCATGTAACGTGCAAAGATATAACGACATCATACTCTAATTCAAGATGGCCAACAAGACGTACAATACTAGAACCAATGGCACGGGTCTCATCCAATTGAATATCGGCAAGAACAAAGATATCAATGTCGGACTCCTTGTCGAAGTCGCCTCTAGCATAAGAACCAAAAAGAAGCACTTTTTCAAGCTTATCGCCCAAAACGTTCTTCGATGCACGGTAAACGGCTTCCTTAATTTCATCAAACGCAACTTTATTGTACACAAAAACCCCACTTGGACGGATGATTTGGCATTTTACTGTCAACGCTCCCCTATATCCATTACCAGAACTGTTTGCATGAACGGCCTCCATGAAATAAGGTCTAGGGATTGCCTATATCTGTAATATAATACACGCCAAACACCAAAAAACAAAAAAATGCTGCGAAAAAATGGGCGGGGGGAAGCCCCGCCTTTTACCGTCAAATTAGTTTGAATCTCCAAATATAAGAGCTAAGCTCGCTTGGTACCAAGCAGGGTTACAGCCAATTATCTGTCTTCAATGTGTCAATTCTCTTAAATTCTCTGATGTTATTGGTTATTAATGTGTAATTTC
>JAITFQ010000082.1 GCA_031281225.1 Chitinispirillales bacterium | reverse complement strand
AATTAAACAACTGGAATTACTAAATATAAAAAAATATGTACAGAGAACCCATATCACATATTTATGTTTTCAAAGAACTATCACAACCAAAGACATACAAAAATAATTAATGCACTTTCACGTGTCAAGACTTTTTTTAACTTTTTTTTAACCGCAAATTTACAAACAATTTGCAAGCAACGGTATAAATATAAGATAAAAACTTTCAAATGTCAATAGCTTTTTTAACTTTTTTTATTTTTTTTCAAAATGTGCGAAAATAAGGCTAAAAACGGCTATTTATCGCAGCCGCCATCCCGCTGACTCACTACGAATGGTGGGGACGGCCGCCCCTGTGCGCGATTAAATTATGATGAACAGGCGTAAAAATAACTGCATTATGAAAAATTTATGTAACAACAGGCGAAGTAACGAAGTCAAACAGAATGGAGGGAAGAAACTCTCTATTTTAAACGATATTTTTATTGGAGCCTCATGGATAATGAATGGCACTGGGGGTACAAGCGCCGTTTTGGGTTGGTGTACGTCGATTTTGAGACGGGTGGGCGGCGTATCGTCAAGGAGTCCGGGAGATTTTATAAAAAGGTGATAGGCGGTAACGGAGAAATTTTGCAAAGGCTGGAAGCATGGCATTGATAAATCATTTTATATTGACGGCAATTTGCCTTATCGCTACCGTTGCCATTTTCGCGGGCTGTGATAACAAGCGCGACGCGAACGCCGGTTCGTCTCAACAGCAATTACTGAAAGGGGTAAACATCGACAGCATGGCCCAGGTAGTTGACACAATGACGCCAGCGGCCAACTATCGGAAGATATCCGCTAAGGAAGCGAAAGAGATGCGCGACGCAAACACCGCCGCGGTGCTCCTCGATGTCCGCACCGAAGCCGAGTTCCGGGAACGGCGCGTCGCTGGGGCGGTGTTAATCCCCGTCGGCGACCTCAATGTCAGAACCGCGTCAGCCGCAATCCCCGACAAAGACGCGCTGATCCTCGTCTACTGCCGCCGCGGAATCCGAAGCAAAATCGCCGCTAATATGCTGCTGTCGATGGGTTATACCAATGTATACGATTTTGGCGGGATCGGCGAGTGGCGGTATGAGACGGAGAGAAATTTCTAAAAAATTGCGCGAATCATTAGTCATAATGTATGTTTCATATTCGTAATGCTATATACGATGATCAATTAATATCACACACACATTGGGGGTACCCATGAAGCGATTGGCTTTTTTTGCGGCTCTATGCTTGCTGGCGACGTCGATGACGACGGCGACTTTCGTTTCCGCGCAGACGCGGGAAATTACCATTTTAATGCGGGATAGTTTTGATGACGGCTGGGACGGCGGTGCGGCACTGAGGGTTGCCCGTAACGGAGTTAACCTCGTACCCAACCCGACGATCGCCACCCGTGTTGGCACGAGCATTTACACTTTCATAGCCGACATCGGCGATTTAATTGAAGTGTATTGGGTCAAGGGGACCTTTGACAATGAATGCGCGTTCGCTTTCTACTACTCGAACAGCCCGCCTAGCCCCGCTTTTAATCCGGCTGCCACGGCTACAAACAACGATACCGAAAACATTTTACTTTCCCGCCAGTACGGCAGTTTGGGCGTCGTTGCGGGCGGGGCGTTTTTAGGCTCGTTTACCGTCAATCCGTCCATCTCGGTCTCCCCTAGAGGCATTACGCTGCCGACGGGCGAAACGCAGGCGTTTGTCGCAACCTTGATCGGTTTGAACAATCCCGATCAGACGGTCTCGTGGAGCGTAAGCGGAAGCGTCAACGCCGCCACGTTCATCAATCCGACGACCGGCGTATTGTCCATAGCGGCCAACGAAACGGCGGCTTCGCTCACCATAACGGCAACATCCAACGCGGTTCCAACCCTTTTTGGCCGCGCGATTGTTGGTGTACAGGTTCCCTACTTGAGGATCGGCACGGCGGCTGAGCTGGCCGCGTTTGCCGATTCCATCAACGCCGGGCGGAACTTCACGGGGCGGCTCGTTATCCTGACCGCCGACATCGACCTCTCTGTCTACGGCGCGGACAATACCGCGTTCAACAGCGGCAGGGGGTGGATACCCATCGGGTCGTCCACTACTCCGTTCCGAGGCGAATTTGACGGTAACGGCCATGTGATACGCGGCCTGTATATCAACAACGCCAACCGCAGCTACGCCGGACTTTTCGGCCAGATCGGCAGCGCGGCCGCTACCGGCATAGTACGGAACATCGGCCTCGAAGATGTTGACATTAATGCCGATGGGTCTGTGGGCGGCGTTGTGGGGCTGATACGCGGCTACGGCACCAACGTCGGCTACGCGAGCCAGCAGGATTTCCACAGCGAACTCACAAACGTCTATGTCACCGGTAGAGTCAGGGGGGCGTGGAATAGTGTGGGCGGCATAGCCGGCGATGTATCCAGTTGGGGCCTTGTCGAAAGCAGCTATACCACGGCGGAAGTAAGCGGTAATTCACTCGTGGGCGGTATCGCGGGTCACTCGGACGGCGAAATTCGCGATTGCGCCGCCCTTAATCCGAGCGTCAAAGGTGGAACTTCTACCTCATCCGCCGGACGCATCGTGGGAACCATCACCACGTATGCCCTGCTTAGAAACAACGCGGCCTATGATGAAATGTTAAACCGTCTCGATAACTATAATTGGAGCAGTAAGGGCCTTACCACGATCAACGGCGCCGACATCACGGTTGCCAATATGATCGTAGACGGTACTCTGGGCGGGCGCTTCGCCCATGCGCCCTGGGTGACCGCAAACGGCAAGCTCCCCGGTTTTGGCGCGCCTGTAGACTTCCCCGACTATATCAGCAACGAACCGCCAACGGTAACGGCTGTTTCGGTCACTCCGCAAAACGAGGCTGCCATACGGGGGAAAAACAACGTCATACAGTTCAGCGCGACGGTTACGGGAACCGGCAGGCCCGACCAGGGTGTAACATGGAGTGTTGCCGGCGGGGTGTCTTCGGGTACCGCCATCAACCTCTCCGGCCGCCTGACGGTCACTGCCGACGAGGAGGCGCAGTTTGTCACGGTAACGGCCCGGTCTGTCATGGACACCGCCATCTCCGGTACGGCGAGAGTGCCCGTCTTAGACCTCGTCGACGACTTAACCCCGGTAGAGCGCAACGGCAGGCTCGCGGTTAGCGGCAACAGGGTCATAAACGAGCACGGCGAAACCGTGCAACTGCGCGGCATGAGCTTCTTTTGGAGTATGGCCAGCGAGGGCCGCGACTACTACAACGCCAACGTGGTGAACTGGCTCGCCGACGATTGGAAAGTGAATGTCGTGCGCGCGGCTATGGGCGTAGACGAAGTGTGGATAGACGCCGCTACGCGCGACACAATGGCCGGCTACCTCTCCGGCGACAATTCTGGCGGCATATCGAACAAGCAGCGCGTGATAGACGTGGTGGAGGCGGCAATCGCGAGGGGGATATACGTCATAATAGACTGGCACTCGCACCAAGCGCATCTAAACACCTCTGCGGCAAGAGAGTTTTTTGAAGAGATGGCGCATCGCTACAAGGATGTCCCCAACGTCATCTACGAAATATACAACGAGCCTGAAGGGTATACCTGGGGTACGCACATAAGGCCGTATTCGCAGACGATAGTTAACGCCATCAGGGCAATTGATCCATACAATATCATCATATTAGGCACGCCCCAATGGAGCCAGGACGTAGACATTGCCACGGCGAATCCGGTGGCCGGCGATAACCTGACGTACTCGCTGCACTTCTACGCTTACAGCCACGGAACGGCTCTGCGGTCTAAGGCGACGACCGCGCTTAACCGCAACCACGCGCTCTTTGTATCGGAGTTCGGCACGTGCCACGCCAACGGGGGCAGTCCGATCGACACCGCCGCAACTACCGTTTGGCTGAATTTTTTGGATCAGCACCGGATAAGCTGGGTCAACTGGTCGATCGCCGACAAGGCCGAAGCCGCCTCCGCGCTCATGCCCGGCACAAGGACCGACGGGAGATGGATGGATAGCGACCTGACCCTCTCCGGCAGGTACATCCGCAACAGGCTCATTGCCGCGCACGAGACAGAGTTTATGTCGCTGCCGAGGCTGCTGACCTACAAAGCCGGCCAGCACGGAAAGATCAGAGTAGGCGCAACCGAGACGCTGGCAGACGAATACACGTCAAGGACAAGACCAGGCACAAACGGCCCTCAAATCACAGCGGTGCCGGAGAGCGGCTACAGCTTCGTTGGCTGGAGCGACGGCTCCATTTCCAATCCGCGCCAGGATATGCACGCCTGGGCCAACATCTCGGTAACGGCAAATTTTGAAGCATCCTCTTCAACCGCCGCCGGCGACCGCGAAATCCCGCAAAGCGACACAACGGAAAACGCCGCGATTATCACTCCTCCGGCAGTATCCGCAGGCGAACTTACGGCCGGTCCGAACCCTACCGGCAGGCAGTCGGGAATAGTGTATTTCTTCTGGCACGGCAAACAGATTGGCAGCGGCGCATTGACAATCTACGACGCTTCCGGCAACATTGTAAACAAAATACAAATTACCGATTGCGCAATGTCCGCCAGCGCCGAGTCCCGCCGCATAGTCGGTTCGTGGGATTTGACAGGCAGAAACGGCAGGCCGGTATCCGCGGGGGCGTATTTGGCCAAAGGCGTAATTGTTACGCCGGATGGAAATCGGGAGAGAGTTTCGTTGATGGTTGGAGTTAGGTAAATATGGGACGGGGCTTTGCCCCGTCCCGATTGCTTCCCCCCCCGTTTGACAACGCGCAATGCTGTACAGAAAAAAATTTTTAGGACACACGTGTAAATGCGCCGGACACACGTCGTATACTCACAAATTAAAATTTAGCATTGTCGGCTTTGCCGTCACAACAGACAATCGAAGATTGTCACAAATAAAAATTTGATTGCTGGCAGCGTCACAATATATATTGATTATTCATGTTTATTTTTTATCAACAAATAACCGGAGGCAAATAACCGGAAGTACAAATCATAACAATCAACGAAAGGTGAGACGATCATGTATATGAATCGCCGAATCTCCCGCTCTCTACCTCTCGCCCTTTCTCTAGCAGTATCCCTCTCTCTAGCGTCTACGCTGCTTTTTTGTAATCGTGATTCTCAGGACAGGCCGGACGGCAAGGCCGCTGCCGGCGCAACCGCCGCGGTCAAGGATCCGCCGCTGCCGGACACCATCACCGTGGGGGCGTACAACGTCGAAAACCTTTTCGACTTTGTCCTCGACGGGACGGAGTACGACGAGTACAAGCCCGGATGGTTCGGGTGGACCGAGGAGGTTCAAAAGACGAAGCTGCGCAATGTCGCGCAGGTTGTGGCCGCGCTCGGGGCCGACATCGTGGGGCTTAGCGAAGTTGAAAACCTGAATGTTATCAGGGAGCTTCAGGGCGAGCTCGACAGGATGGGAGCGCCCTACCCGCACGGCGTGGCAGGGAGCGTGATGGGGACGGCGGTGCAAAACGCGATACTGTCGCGGTTCCCCATCGTCGAAAAAATCGAGCACCAGGTCCCGATCGAAAGAGCGCGCACCATATTGGAAGCGCGGATAGCGCGGGGCGGAGACGAGCTGCGGGTGTTCGCTAACCACTGGCCGTCGAAGAGGCACCCCGAGTCCACGCGGCTTGCGGCCGCCGAGGTGTTAAGGCAGCGGTTGGACAGCCTGCCGCCGGACAGCGATTACATTATCCTCGGCGACCTCAACTCCAATTATGACGAGTTCGCGACGTTTCATACCGCCGGGTTTAACAATACCGGGGGGCGGACGGGCGTCAACCATGTCCTGAAAACGGTCATTGAGGGCGCGTCGCCGCAACTGCCGGCTCGGTTTGTTTGCAAGAGGGATATGGATACCTGCGCGGGCTGCCACTACAACCTCTGGCTTGACCTCCCCGAAGACAAGCGGATGAGCTACATCTTCAGGGGCGCGATGCAAACGATAGACCATATCATCCTGCCGCGGTCGATGCTCGGCAATACGGGGTACACGTATCTTGGCGGGTCGTTTACGGCTTTTACGATGGATGACCAGCTTATGAGGGACGGTGTTCCGTACCGCTGGCAGATGGTGTTCAGGGGCCAGCAGCGGTATCACCTCGGCCGCGGCTTTTCAGACCATTTGCCGATCAAAGCCCGTTTTGTCAGGGCGTCGATTTTGAGCGACGGCGATACTGCTTCCCGTCTCGATTTTTGCCCGGACATCGACCCCCAGCTTCGTCACGGTGATTTCGCGGCGACTACCGACGGCTGGGTCTCCGGCGACAGCCGTTTCACCGTCTCTCGGGACGACCGTTTCGCCCGCACCGGCACCCACAGCCTGCGTGTCGCCGGTATGCACGAAACGGAAAACCGCACCGCCGCGAAGGTGAGGCTGCAAACCCACGGCGCCGCCAAAAGACACCTGACACTGAGCATAAGGGGTTCCGGCAGCGTATCCATCCGCATCCGCCGCCCCACATACAAATGGGTAAACTTCAACGCCCCCGATTTCACTCTGTCGAGAAGCGCGAGATACAGGCCGTGGCGAAGTAGTCAATGGGTGAATTTACGTTTGCCTTTGCCGGAGGGGCCGTCTGGTGAGGATGTGGAGGTAGAAATCCGTTCTGGAAAGGGGGAGCGGTTGTTGGTGTGGGTTGACCGGGTGCGCTTAGAATGATTTTTATTGAACTGTGTTGATGGCATTATGTATATTCATAAAACTGGTATAAATAATGTATTTCATCGCAAGATAACGGGCGAACACGGTTCGCCCATACGAAAAAAATTATTATGATAAAAAAAATGGAACTCTTCGTAGCCCTCCGCTACATGCGCGGCAAGCGAAAAATCGGCTTCGTCTCCTGGATCACCTACATCTCCGCCGCCGGCGTCTGCCTCGGCTCCCTCGTGCTCGTCATCGCGCTCTCCATCGCCAACGGGTTCGAGAAAGAGGTGCGCGACCGGATTGTCGGCACGCTCGCTCACGCTAAAATCACTAGATACCACACCAACCAGATCGTCGACCATGAGTCGCTGCGCTCCATCATCCTTGAGCATCCGGAAGTTTTGGGCGCGGCTCCGTTTATCACCGGCAAGGGGGGCGTTGAACATCAGAACCTTCAGGAGGGGGTGATGATAAACGGCGTCAATCCGACGCTTGAGGTAACGGTGACCGACATCCACAAGGCGATAATCAGCGGGAGTTTCAATCTCGACACGCTCGATTCAAACCGCGGGCGCAGATTTCCGGGGATATTGATAGGGAAAGGGCTGTCGGACAGGATAGCGGCACGCGAGGGCGCGGAGATTGTGCTTTACTGCCTGCCGATGGACGCCGAGCAGCAGGATTTGACGCCCAAGATGGGGCGGTTTGTTGTGGCGGGGGTTTTTGAGACGGGGATGTATGAGTACGACCTTAACCTTGTATATATGTCAATTACCTCCGCGCAGAACATGCTTAATATGACGGGCGTTGAGGGGATACACATTAGGACTACCGACCTTTTCAAAGCAGACAGAATCGCATCGGATATCAAGGAATATCTTGGCGGTTACCCATACAGGGCGATTGACTGGCAGTCGCAGAACCGGTCGCTGTTTCAGTGGATGAAGCTCGAGCGGCTGATAATATTCATTGTTATCTCGCTGATTATAATAGTGGCGGCTTTTAACATTGTATCTTCGCTTATTATGATGATTTTGGAGAAGCGCCGGGAGATAGGGATTTTGATGAGCATGGGCGCGACATCGGGGGCGATCATGCGGATATTTATGCTGAACGGGATAGTGGTGGGGTTCATCGGATCGACGGTGGGGGTTATTTTGGGGACGGCGGTCTCGTATATTCAGTACCGCTGGCGGCTCATTTCGTTGCCGGGCGACGTTTATTTTATAGACACGGTTCCAATGCAGGTGAGCGCGTTTGATGTCGCGGCCATTTACATCGCCGCAAACGTAATATGCTGGCTCGCGACAATTTACCCGGCGAGGCAGGCGGCGGCGCTGTTACCGGTGGAGTCAATACGATATGAATAACGAACTGATGGTCAATGTAAAAAATATCTGCAAGCGTTTCAACGACGACGCCGGCGTCTTTGACGTCCTGAAAGACGCTTCGTTCTCCGTGCGTTCCGGCGAGATGGTCGCGCTTGTCGGCACGTCGGGCGCGGGGAAGACCACGCTCTTGCAGATACTCGGCGGGCTTGACAGGTGCGACAGCGGCTCGGTCGTCGTCGGCGGGAAGGAACTCGATAAGCTAAGCACGTCGGAACTCGCGCAGTTCAGGAACTGCCATATCGGTTTCGTTTTCCAGTTTCACCACCTGCTGCCGGACTTTACGGCGGTTGAAAACGTGCTGATGCCGGGGCTTATCGGCGGGAAGAGCCGGGCGGACTGCATGAAGCGGGCGTCGGAGCTGTTGGGGATTTTTGGGTTGTCGCGGCGGCACGGGCATTACCCCACGGAACTCTCCGGCGGCGAACGCCAGCGGGTCGCCCTCGCGCGGGCGATGTTCAACGAACCGGCGCTTGTCTTAGCAGACGAGCCTACGGGGAATCTCGACAAGGCAAACGGCGAGCGGCTGCTTGAACTCTTTGAGAGGGCGAATAAAGAGTTGAATCAGACATTTTTGATCGCGACGCACAACAGCAAGTTAAGTTCGGGGATGAACAGGGTGCTGTATTTAGATAACGCGGAGATTGTCAGCACCGACAAACCCGTCACGGTAGCTGATGAATGGTAGGGGGTATCAATGCAAATTCATGTAGATTTAGGCCCCCGTTCCTACCCTATATATATAGGCAGCGGCATAGCGTCCGGTTTTCCGTCATATTATCAGGATAAATATAAAGGGCGCAAATGCGCGGTTGTGACCAACGCAACCGTCGCCGCGCTGTACCAACCGTACATCGACACCCTGAAAAACGATTTGGGCTGCGTCGTCCACACCCTCCCCGACGGCGAGAAGTACAAGACCGTTGAAACGTGGAGCGGTATCTTAGACACGCTTATCTCGTCCCGTCTTGACCGTACAAGCGTCGTTGTTGCGCTGGGCGGCGGGGTGGTGGGGGACATGGCAGGGTTCGCGGCGGCTTGTTTTATGCGCGGGGTGGATTATGTGCAGATCCCCACGACGCTTTTGTCGATGGTTGATTCGAGCGTCGGCGGCAAGACGGCGGTCGATCATCCGCTTGGGAAGAATCTTGTCGGCGCGTTTCATCAGCCGTCGTCGGTTTGGGTTGATACGAAATTTTTAGACACGCTGCCGCGGCGCGAGTTCGTCGCCGGCTATGCCGAGATGTTCAAGTGCGCGTTTATCGGCGGGCGTGAGATGTTTTCGTTTATCATGGATAATAAGGAAGCGGTGCTGCGCTCGGAGCCGGCGGTGCTGCTTGACTGTATCGAGAGGTGCATACGGATCAAGGCCGGTATCGTCATGCAGGACGAGCGTGAGGGCGGGGTTAGGGCGCTTTTGAATTTTGGGCATACGTTTGGCCACGCGCTGGAGCAGTTTTACGGTTTTGAGGGGCTTTTGCACGGCGAGGCGGTTTTGTGGGGGATTGTCTGCGCGGTGGAGCTTGGCAAGTGGGGCGGGGGGACGCTTCCGCGGGAGCATTGGGCGGAATTTGACAGGATTTTGGATGGGCTGCCTCTGCCGCCGCTGCCGTCCGCGCCGGATTTCGACAGGGTTTACGCCGCGATGTTTGCCGACAAAAAGGCGGAATTGGGCAAACTGCGCTTCATTTTACCCTGCGCTCCGGGGGAGTCGGCGGTCAAGGGCGGGGTGGAGGAAAACGCGGTGAGAGAAATTTTTGAAAAAAATGTTGCATGGTTGTTGCCGAGATACTATATTTAAAATGTTAGTGTGGTATGGTGCGCGATTTCGGTACATCATTATTTTTGAAAAAAAGGTTGCGCGGAGGAATGTCGGTATATTATATTTGACATAATCGGCGCGATATGATGTGCGCAGTTGGCGCATTATGTTTTGTGTGTCCGAGAAAATTACGATTGAAGCGATCGACAATCACAAACTCAAAGCGGAGGTTTTTTGTGAACAAAGTTTTAAGAAGTATTGCAATTCTTGCCCTGACCCTCGCAATCGTGTCGGGGTGCAGACCGAAACCGCCGGTGATACCCCCGGAACCGCCTCCTCCACCGCCGCCGCCGGTTGTCGTGGAACCTCCTCCCCCGCCGCCGCCGCCGGTGGAATTACCGCCGCCGCCGCCGCCGGTCATAGATATTGAGAGTATCGTTCGCAACGCGCTCACAATAATCTATTTCGACTACGACAAGTCGGACCTGAGGCCGGAAGCGATTAACGCACTCGGCAGGGCGGGAAGTGTGCTGCGTGAATATCCAAGCGTGCGCGTGATGGCCGAGGGCCACGCCGACGAACGCGGGACATCAGCGTACAACATGGGTCTCGGAGAAGCGAGAGCCCGCGCGGTCCGCGATTATTTGGTCTCTTATGGCATAAGTGCCGACAGGATTCAGGTTACATCCTTCGGCAAGGAGCGCCCCGCAATGCCCAACTGCGGCACCGAGGACTGCCATGGTCAAAACAGAAGAGTCGAATGGAGGATCACGTCGCTGTAAAGTTTGAAAGCGATGTGGGGATATAAGATTGGGCGGGTTCTGAATTATGGAACCCGCCCTTTTTTTATTACTCAATCCAAAATGCGTCTTCGCCCCACCACTCATACACCGTATCCCACAGAAGCGCAATATAAGGGGTTTCAATTTTAAACACTCCGCCGCCGGTTTTGAACTTCGCGGGGATGTCCGTCAGCGCGAGCAGTTTGTGCAGCGTTTCGTTTGTTACGTTTTCATTCCCCACCGCGCTCATGCAGAGCGCCGTGCGCGCCATGTCCCGCCGCAGTTTTTCCCAGTCGTACATCGACTCAAAAAGGTGCGCCGCGAACGGTTTTAGCCCCTTTATATTTTCGCTTAGGGCGGGAATCTCCGACGATTCCGGCATGACGTCGTGCTGCGCGGTTGTAAAGAGGAGCGCGAGCGTGTCTTTTACTATATCCATTACCGTATGAGTTGTTCCCTGCAATTCATTTTCCTGTTTCAGACAGTTGTGGAAACTTACCCTCATGGCGGCGATGTCGGGCATGGTCGCCGCTAACCGCGACACATCGTACACGTGTTTGAGCCGCTGCGCTTCCTTGCCGCGCCCGATGGGGATGCCAAGCGTTGCGGGGCCGAGCGTCAGGAGCTTGTCCGAGATTATCGACGACGGCAGCGGAAGCTCGGTTTTAACGCTTGATTTGTAAATTTCGCCGCAGCACACCTCCTTGAACTCCGTTTCGTAGTCGCTGCGCCTCATCTGCACATCAAACATGATATTGGCGTCGGTCGGCGCGTCGTCGAACACGCTGTTGTAATAGAGGTGGTAGCTCGAAAGCGGAAGCCACGGTTTTGTTTTGTGCTGCCTTCGTTCCCACTTTGTAAAAACGCCGAATTCCGCTACGATCCGGTCTAAGGCGGCCTCAATCTCCTCGCGCGGCTTGTCGGTCGCGACGTCCACGTCAATGGAAAACCTTTTGGGCTCGCCGAGTATCAGCAACAGCGAGTTCCCGCCCTTGAATTGAAACGACAGCCCGCACGAAGAGAGCTCCGCCACGAGCTCTAAGCAATGCACCGCCTGCTCGGCAAGGACGGACGACGCATTGAAGCGGTACCGCTCGATGTTTTCTTTGGTAAAATAAAGTTTGTCGGCAACAGACATAGCAAAAACCTCCGCGTTATTTGTGTTAATTGTTTGGGTGACAGCCGTTATAGTCCTATTCAATATACTATATTGCGCCCTTCACTCTGCCTTTTAATCTAGCGAATAAAATTCGTTCTCGCCGCCGGCTCCTGTTCCGGCAGTGTCAGCCCCACCTTTTTCCCCGCCTCGATCGACTTCAAAATCCACGCCATATTTTTCCCGACGTAGCGCATCACCTGCATCCCTTCAAGGTCTTGCCGCACCTCGTCCGGCTTGTTGCCGTGCACCATGTTCCAGTAGCGTGAGGCGACGAGGGGCATTTGGCTGATAGTGATGTACTTGTTCAGGCAGTCGAGCGCCGCGGTCGCCCCGCCCCGCCGGCAACTGACGACCGCCGCCGCGGGCTTGTATGGAAAAATCGTGCTGCGGCCGACGTAAAAGGCGCGGTCCAGAAACGCGGCGAGCGACCCCGAAATCGACGCGAAGTAGACGGGCGACCCGAACACAAATCCGTCCGCCGCTTTCGCCTTTTCCAAAAACGTGTTTACCTCGTCGCCCGCCTGGCACCGTTTGGTTTCAAAGCACGACCCGCACGCGGTACACCCCGAAATCGCCTGTGAACCGATATGATAAATTTCCGCTTCTATCGACTCGTTTTTAAGCACTTTCGCAATTTCCGCCAGCGCCGTATAGGTACACCCGTTTTTGCGCGGGCTTCCGTTGACTAATAATACTTTCATGCCTTACCTCCGGTTTGGGTGTGGTTCATAATATTCATTTGCCGATTCAATAAATGAATGCCTGTAACTATAAATATACATTATTTCCTTCAATTTTATTTTTGAGTTTTTTTGAAAGATTGAATGCGCAAATTTTATATTGTGATATTGCGTTGTTACGTTACAATATTTACCTGTTCAGCAATTGGAGAAAATTCACAATGCCTGTCATTCAAGAAATGGGCAAGTACGGCCACGAGCAAATTGTTTTCATACGTGATGAAAAGGTGGGCCTGCGCGCGATCATCGCGGTTCACAACACCGTCCTTGGCCCCGCGCTCGGCGGAACCCGCTTTTGGAACTATGCCACGGAGGAGGAGGCGCTTGTCGACGTTTTGCGCCTTTCCCGGGGGATGACATTAAAAAGCGCGGCGGCCGGGCTTAAGCTCGGCGGCGCGAAAGCGGTAGTAATCGGCGACCCGCTGAAGTTGAAGTCGCGGGAGTTTTTTCATGTGTATGGAGGGTATATTGACTCCTTGGGCGGCAAGTATTACACCGCCGAGGACATGAACATAAGCGCCGAGGACATCGGGATGATAAACGAGGTCACAAAGTACGTTTCGGGGACTCCGGCGAAAAGCGGCAACCCGTCCCCGTTCACCGCGCGCGGCGTCTACATGGGGATAAAGGCCGGCGCGAGCGTAAAATTCGGCACAGACTCGCTTGAAGGCAAAACCGTTGCCGTGCAGGGCCTCGGCAATGTAGGGTACGCGCTGTGCGAGCATCTGCATAAAGAGGGCGCGAAACTTAAAGTGTGCGATATTTTTAACTCGGCCGCTGTGGGAAAGGCCGTGAAGGAATTAGGGGCGTTCGCCGTCAAGCCGGAAGACCTGTTGGCGACGGATTGCGACATATTCGCGCCGTGCGCGATGGGGGCGGTGTTCAACAGCGAAAACATAAAAAACCTTAAATGCAAACTGATAGCCGGCGCCGCCAACAACGTCCTCTTAGACACATCCGTAGGCGACGCGCTCGACAGGTTAGACGTTCTGTACGTACCCGATTACATTATAAACGCCGGCGGCGTGATCAACTGCGGCATAGAGATAGAAAACCCCGATTGGCGCTATAATGTTGATGAGGTAAACGCGAGAATAGACGGAATATACGCCACAACGCTAAAAATAATCGCCCTCGCGAAAGAAAAACGGGTCAGCACAAGCAAGGCCGCGGACGAGTACGCAGAGGGGATTGTCCGGGCGGGAAGAGGGTAGGTTGTTGAACGTGACCGGCAGCGGCCCCGGCAAACTCTCCCAGGCTTTGGGGATTCTGACGTTCGCCGTGCTCATCACCGCGGTAGCCGGCGTAGCGCAGACGCCCGATACGCGCTGGTATACTGCCGCCATCGTCGCCGACCACGCAGCGTCAAATTTCACCATATCCACCGCCGACGAACTGGCGGGGCTGGCGCGGATTGTTAACGGAACATGGCGAGGGACGCCGTGGAGGGACAACTTCTCCGGCAAGACCATTACGCTCACCAGCGATATTGATCTCTCCGCGTACGATAACTGGGTACCGATCGGAGATTTCAGCGGGGGCCACAACAGCCGATTTTCCGGAACATTCAACGGTGGCGGGCACACCATAAGCAACCTTGCCATCAACCGCCCCGACACAAGCAATCAAGGGTTATTCGGCTGGATCATAAGCGGGAGGGTGGAAAACCTTGGGCTCAACGGTGTAAACATCAACGGCGGCCAGTGGGTTGGCGGCGTGGTGGGAAGGCTTGACAACAGCAGCGTAGCCAACAGCTATTCTACCGGCACGATTACCGGCACCGGTCAATATGTAGGCGGCGTAGCGGGAAGCGTTTACGCCAGCAGCAGCGTTACCAGGAGCTATTCTACCGCTTCGGTCAGCGGCCGTGAAGCGGTTGGCGGCGTGGCAGGGTACGTGTCGAGAAGCAGCGTGACCCACAGTTACTCCGCCGGTACGGTCAGCGGCGCAAAAAGCGGTATCGGCGGCATAGCGGGGGTTGTTGTTATCAACAGCCGGGTGACCAACTCCTATTCCACCGCGGCAATCAGCGGCCGTGACCATGTCGGCGGTATAGTTGGAAGCCTCACTAACGGGAGCAGCGTGACCAACAACGCCGCGCTGAATCCCCAAATAACAGGAATCCGTGCGAATGTAGGGCGCGTGGCTGGCTACATCTCCCAAACCGCCGGTATTATCCTCTCGAACAACGCCGCCTACGCCGAAATGAAAAATAGCGCCGGCGATATTGTGTGGGGCCACAAAGAGGAGAGCCGCCATGCCGGCGCAAGCGTTACCGCCGCCGCAATCATGCTTGATGGCGCTATCGGCAGCCGGTTTACCGCCGGCAACGGCTGGGCGATAGAGAACGGTAAACTTCCCGGCTTCGGCAGCCCTGCGGAAACCCCGCCCCATCTACGCGCCGACTCCGCCGCAATCGAAGCGGAGCGGGCGGAAGCGGCAGACGCAGCGGCACGTCCCGGACGCAGCCGATCCAGCATACAACACGTTGTTTCGCAAAACACCGGAACCTTGCGCGACGCCTACAATAACCGCCGGGAAACCAATCCGGATTTGAACGGCAGAATCACAGTCAGATTCGCCATCGACGAATTTGGCAAGGTGATCTCCGCCGAGGTTGTAGAGACAACAGCAGGCGACGCGAAACTTGAAGCGGCCGTCGTCAGGATAGTGATGGGCTTGGAATTTGAGAGAATCAACAAACCCGGCGACGTAACGCAAGTCACCTTTCCGTTCGTCTTCACACCTTAAAATATGTTCGTGTTTTGAATTCGATTTTGAATTTGACTTTAATCCCTTGACTTAATGTATATTTATGAAACCATGCCGAATACCAAAATAAAAAAGGTCTAATATCAATGAAAAAAACTTTTACCATTATTCTGCTACTAACCGCCGCCCTCTCTTTCGCGGAAAAAAGGGAAAAGGCGGACATCTCCATCCCCGTATTTTACGACTCCCTCACCAACGGGATGCGGGTGATTATTGTGCCGGATTCCAATGTGGCGGTGGTGAGTTGCAGGCTCTACTACTTCGTGGGCGGGATGAACGAAGGGCCGGGAACTACGGGGCTGTCGCACATGTACGAGCACATGATGTTCAAGGGGACAAAGCGGATAGGCACACACGACTACGAGGCGGAGCTTCCGTATCTTGCAAAGATTGATTCCCTCGACCAGCTTCTGTACAGGGCACAGCTGCGCGGGGGGGACGAAGACCCGGATTATTTGCGGTACAGGGAGGAGATTTTCGCGCTTCTCGCTGAGCAGCGGGAGTTTATACGGAAAGACGAGATCTGGGAGCTGTACAGGAGCAACGGCGGGACGGCGCTAAACGCGTGGACGTCGCGAGACATGACGGCCTACATCGTTACGCTGCCAATGAACAGGGTGGAGCTCTTTTACTGGATAGAGGCCGACCGAATGCAGAACCCCGTCCTCCGCGAGTTTCACAGCGAGCGGGACGTGGTGATAGACGAACGCAAGATGCGCCACGACAACCGGCCGCTGAACCGGTATTTTGAGCGGCTCAACGCGCTCTTCTACACAGCACACCCGTTCAGGCAGCCTGTCATCGGCTGGGAATCGGACATCAGGGCCTACACCAAGGAAAAGATGATGCGGCACATAAACCGGTTTTACACGCCGGAAAACGCGGTCATCGTACTTGTGGGAAATATTGATCCGACGGCGGCGTTACTCGACCTCGACAGGTATTTCGGCGGCATCCCGCGGGCAGAGGTTACGCCCGACGAGGTCGTCACGCGCGAACCGCCGGCGGTGGGGGCTACGCGCTTTACAATGCGGGAGGACGTAGAACCGCGGGTCGACGTGATATTCCAGATTCCGGGATACCCGCACGACGACCTTTACGCGCTTGATATTATAGAAGGGGTTTTGTCGGGGCGCAGCGGCAGGCTCTACAAGAGGCTTGTGGATCAGGAGCGGCTCTGCACAAACGCGGGCGCGTCAAACTCATTCCGCCCGCACAACGGCTCGTTCCACATCTTCGCCTCTCTGAAAAACGATACCGACCCGGCGCGGGTTGAGGCGATTATCAGAGAAGAGATAGAGAAGCTGATAAACGAAACACCGTCCGATCGGGAGATAACGCGCGTATCAAACAGCATAAGGATGTCGCTCGCGGAAGGGCTCAAAAGCCTCGAAGGGATTTCCGACCGTTTAGCGTGGTTTGAGCGCCTCGGCTCGTGGGAGGATCTGTTCGACTACCCGCGCAGGATAGCTGAGGTCGACCGCGCGGCGATTCCGGGAATAGCGGCAAAGTATTTGAGACCGGATTTTGCCACATGGGGCTTTATTGTTCCGCAAACTACAAATGAAAAAGGGGAAAATTAATCATGTTAAATAGATATATCACCGCAATTGCCGTGGCGGCCATGACGGTCATAATCGCCGTGTCTCAGCCAGATGCCGCCGGCCGGCGTTTGCCCAAGGATCAGATCGCGAAGGATGCCGAAATCACCAACGCTTACGCCAACACTCACTGCAATGTGCTTGGCATTGCCGATCACCCGTCCGAGCTTGTTTTCGATTCGCTCGACTGGAAGATCCCGCTGGGCGATTCGTACAGGACACAGCTTCCTACGAGCGGGCACGTCGCGTACGTTGCCGTCGATTCGTCTCTGCCGCTCATCAGCATAGAGGCCCACATCCGCAGCGGGTCTATTGGCGATCCGGCCGGCCAGGTGGGGTTGGGTTCGCTCATGGCGCGGCTTCTGCGGGCGGGCGGTACGGAGGCGTATCCTGCCGATACGCTCGATATGCTGATAGACCTGCTGGCGATGCGTTTTTCATTTTCGCAGGGTGAGGCGCACATTGTTTTTCAGGCGTCGTTTCTGTATGAATACGCCGATACGGCCATGAGCATCATGCAGCAGATGTTTTTCCATCCCGCTTTCGAAGAAGAAAAGATTGAGCGTGAACGGTCGATAATGAAAGAGGCGATCCGCCACCGCTTCGCGAATCCGGGGCCTACGCTATCCGTCGCTTACCGCAAGCACAACTACCCCGAGACCCCCGTGTCGCGGCTCGCTACTGCCGCGTCCCTCGATTCCATAAGCCGTGACGACTTTGTGAATCTCCACAGGGCAGCTTTCGGTTCGAGCGAGATGATCATCTCCGCTTCGGGCAAATTTGACCGCGACGAGATGATAGCGCGTCTCGACGCCGTCTTCCCCGCGCAGGAATCGCGGCGGGAGGTGCCGATTCCGGAGATTGAGATCGTGCCGCAGGTCAGGGCGCTGATTATCCACCGCGACATCAATCAGGCGTATATCCGCATGGGCCTGCCGCTCTTCAGGCGCCCGCACGACGACTTTTACGCCGTATCCATAATGAACTTCATCCTCGGCGGCAGCGGATTCATCTCCCGCCTCGGCACGCGAGTGCGGTCGGACGAGGGTCTGACCTATTCTATCCACTCCTCCGCCGAGTCGAACTACACGTACCCCGGCACTCTATTTGTAAATTTCCACACCAAGACGGAGTCGTACCCCAAGGCGATCTCGATAATTCTTGAGGAGATGGAAAAAATCATAAACGAGGGCGTAACCGAGAGCGAGCTGGAGAACGCGCGTTCGGCCCTGATCTCCGAATTGCCGTCGATGTTCCGTTCGCCGGAAGATATTGTGTCGACCTACGCCTGGAGCGAATTTTACGGCCGCGCGCCGGATCATTATGTCCGGTATCCTGAGGAGCTAATGAAGCTGACCCTCGACGACATCAAAGCCGCCGCGCGTAAATATATCGACTTTGGCAGAATCTCCTACACGATAGTAGGCGACACCGCCGCGATAAGCAGGGCAAACGCCGCGGCGACCGGCGATGGTTTTTTCGTATTAGACTCGCTGGAAACCAAAAAATTTACGGTTGCGGATTCATTGGTGGGGATGTGGCAGTAAAATGAGCCGGAACCCATTATGTTTATCGAACGGGGGCAAGAGCACCAGGCCGCCCCAACGGCACCTGGAACAACGAAAGAAAAAGGGGGGTTGTTTTTAATCTTGCGCCCGGATAATACCGAAATATATATTGTATACGCTGGCGGCCCGGCCCGTTGCCTGAGCTTGTCGAAGGCAACATCACCGACGAACTGTTTTCAAGCAGAATGAGTATATATGGCGCCGTGACGGAAATATGGTTTTATTTGGATTGGATTGCAAACTTTATACTTGGAGATAGATTAACATGGAATTACATGTGTTGACTAACATAGCACTCATAATTATATATTGTATATTTGCGACGGCGTTGGTTTTCGTCCAAAAAACGTCGTTTCCGGCGCAAAAATGCCGTTTTAGCTACTTGACAAAACCTTCACCGAAAAATTGCTCCCCCCCCCCCCCCCCCCCCCCCCCCCCCCCCCCCAACC
>JAITFQ010000028.1 GCA_031281225.1 Chitinispirillales bacterium | reverse complement strand
TTCTACTTGGTATGGGTGGTCTGTTATCTGAAAATTTTCGATCATAAACCACGTACCGCTGTGTATAAAAACACCATTTATATCAAGATAGGTAAAACTGCCGTCAGACCGCATAATTTCATATTGTCCGCCGATAACGCCACGCCATGCCTCCCCCTCCGAATTAATGAGATTTGTGCCTAAAGTTATAGGATAACCAGTAGTGTCAGGGCTCCAAGATAATCCATAACTATCTTCTTCTAAAATTAATTCGTACATCTCAATCTTAGTACCTTCCGGCGGCATCACCACCGGACCCGCCAATTGGTAACCGAACACAGCCGCAGCCCCGACTAAACATAGTATCCACAATACTTTCATGGCCGCCCCCCAATCAAATACAGTTTTGTTTTATGATTTTTTACTGCCATTAAATACAAATATACAGGGTTACCGGCGTGGGAAAACAATTTACAAGGGCGGGGTGTGCCCGCCCTGTTACAACGGTGTGTTATCGGTAATACAAAGCTATGCCGCTACTTCCGAAACTAATTTGGCGAACGCGTCGGGCTCGTGCAATGCCAGATTTGCCAGGCTCTTACGGTCGAGTTCTATGCCCTTGGCTTTCAGGCCGCAGATTAACTTTCCGTAGGTTGTCCCGTTTAGCCGCGCGGCGGCGTTTATGCGCATGATCCACAGGCAGCGGAAGTTGCGCTTGTTCTGTTTGCGGTCGCGGTAGGCGTACGTACCGGCGTGGTACATGGCATCCGTGGCTACCCTGATACAATTTTTACGCTTGCCGAAGTATCCGGCAGTCTGGCTGATTATTTTTTTGCGGCGCGCTCTCGACGCTACGCGGGTTTTTGCTCTTGGCATTTTTGGCTCCTGTTTTTATGTTAAAATCATATTATTGTCCGGCACTACGGGCGCGCCCCTACGGCGGGTATCCGCCATTAAACGGGTTACACCTGAATCATCAACGCGACCTTTTTCTCCACGCCGTCGTACACTAACGTCGATTTGCGTAGATTGCGCTTGCGCTTACGGTCTTTTTTGTTGAGGATGTGGCTCTTGAACGCTTTTTTCCGCTTTACGTGGCCGTTTGCCGTCAGGCTGAAACGTTTGCGGGCGGCTGACCTGCTTTTCATTTTTGGCATTTTTTATTCTCCTGTTTTTTATTGTGATAATTTCTTGTTATCAAAATTTTCTTATTACCGAAACATTGTTTTGTTGCCGAGCGTTGTTTTTGGGCTCGGTGTAGCGGGCGAACATTGTTCGCCCCTGCGGGTTATGATTCGGTATTTTCTTCGGCGGAGGATTTTTCTTCCTCGGCTTTTTTCTTCTCCTCTAATTCCAATTTACGCTGATAATCCTTAATCTTTACCTTGTCGGGCACGTAAATTGACGTCATGTTCCGGCCTTCCATCTTGGCCGACTGCTCCATCTGGCCCAATTCAATTAAAATCGCGTCGACCCGTTCGAGCATCTGCTTTCCGAATTCGAGGCGGGTTATCTCGCGGCCGCGGAAGACTACCGTCACCTTGACCCGGTCGCCTTTGAGCAAAAACTTGCGAGCGTGGTCGAGCTTGAAGTTGAAGTCGTGGTCGTCCGTTTTCGGGTGCAGCTTTATCTCTTTGAGGTGCATGACGTGCTGCTTTTTCTTGGCTTCTTTCGCCTTTTTGGACTTTTCGTACTTGAACTTCCCGTAGTCCATGATCCTGCACACCGGCGGATCGGCGTTTGGCGCGACTTCGACCAAATCAAGAGCATAGTCGCCGGCCCTCGCGATGGCGTCGGCAATGGGCAAAATACCCAGCGGCTCTCCGTCGGGAGCGACCACTCTCACACGCGGAACGCGGATCTCATTGTTGATGCGCGTCCCGTCATCCCTTTTGGGCGGCATGCGGAATTTGTTAATAATTAACCCCCAGTTTTTGGTTTATATTAATCGTTCATACCCGGTACCGACATTTTTATAACTTCATCAATAAATTCCCCAAGCCCCTTAGCCCCGATATCACCCTTTGTATGCTGGCGTACCGATACCGTCCCGGCGTCGCGCTCTTTCTCGCCGACGACAAGCATAAACGGGACTTTCCCCGTTTCGGCTTCGCGTATCTTGTAGCCGACCTTTTCGTTGCGCTCGTCGATTTCCGACCTTATGCCGGCTTCTAACAATTTTTTATGAACGCCGCGGGCGTAATCCGCGTAATTTTCCGAAATCGGCAACACGCGGCACTGCACGGGCGACAGCCATACCGGCAGCGATCCGCCGTAGTTTTCCAGCAAAATCCCGATGAAACGCTCCATCGACCCCAAAAGGGCGCGGTGGATCATCACGGGGCGCTTTTTCCCGCCGTCGGCGTCGGTGTATTCGATGTCGAGACGCTCGGGCATACTGAAATCGAGCTGTATCGTCCCGCACTGCCAACTGCGTTTGAGGACGTCCCTGATGTGGAAATCGATCTTAGGCCCGTAAAACGCGCCGTCGCCGGGGTTCAGCTTGTACTCAATATTTTGCTTTTCAAGGACGTTTTTCAGAGCGTTTTCGGCCTTATCCCAAATCTCCGCGGAGCCGATATATTGCTCCGGCCTCGTAGACAGCTCTATCTTATATTCGCTGAAACCGAAAGTTTTGTAAATGAACGTAATGAAATCGATTACTTTTGTTATTTCGTCCTCAATCTGCTCCGGCAGGCAGAAGATATGCGCGTCGTCCTGCGTAAACTGCCGTACCCGGAAAAGCCCGTGCAGCGCGCTTGATTTTTCGTGCCGGTGCACAAGCCCGAACTCGCAATATTTGAGCGGCAGATCGCGGTATGAGTGCGGCGTGCTCTTGAAAACCAAAAGCCCCCCGGGGCAGTTCATCGGTTTTACCGCGCACACGTTTTCATCGATGTCCGTGAAATACATGTTTTCCTTATATTTGTCCCAATGCCCGCTTTTGTGCCAAAGCTCTTCGTTCAGGATAATGGGGGTTTTAATCTCGTGATACCCCGCCCTGATATGCTCGCGGCGGCAGAAATCAAGTATAATATTGTATAATACCATCCCCTTGGGGTGCCAGAATGGGAAGCCGACCCCTTCAAGGTGGAACGAAAACAGTTCTAATTCCTTGCCTAACTTGCGGTGATCCCGCTTCTGCGCCTCTTCAAGCAGCGTCAAATGTTCGTCGAGCATGGCCTGCTTTGGGAACGATACGCCGTAGATGCGCTGCAACATCGGGTTTTTCTCGCTCCCGCGCCAGTACGCGCCGGCGATGCTGAGCAATTTGAACGCCTTGATATAACCTGTATTGGGGACGTGCGGCCCGCGGCAGAGGTCGACCCAGCCTGTTTCGCTGCCCTGACGGTAGAAACTCGGCGCTTCTTGAAGGTCGTTAATCAGCTCGATTTTGTAATTTTCGCCCTTATCGCCAAAAAACTTTCGCGCGTCGTTCGCGTTCATTTCGGCGCGGCAGAAAGGGAGTTTGGCCTCTGCTATCTGCTTGAATTTCTTCTCAATAGCCGTAATATCTTCGGGCGTAAAAGGTTTTTCCGTATCAAAATCGTAATAAAACCCCCCCTCAATAGCTGGCCCGATGGCGATTTTCGCGTTTGGGAAGAGTTCCTGCACAGCCTGCGCGAGGATGTGCGACGACGAGTGCCAGAAGACGGTTTTGCCCTCCGGATCGTCAAAAGTGAGGATGGAGACGGCGTCGTTGTCATTTAGTTTATACGACAGGTCTCTAAGCTCGCCATTGACCTTGCAAGCCACGGCGGCCTTGGCAAGGCGCGGGCTTATCGCTTCGGCGACCCCCATAGCGGACACGCCGTCGGCAAGCGAGAGGGTTCTCCCGTCAGGCAGAATAACGTTCATAATATTTTGTTCCCACATCAATAAGGCGATACAACAACAAACAACCTGCAAACCTCTATTTCGTGTAAAGCCCAAAACGGTAAAAAAACGTTTGGGGTGCTCCGGGGTAAGAGGTGAACCGGGGAAGCATGTCGGAAATGGGCGTTACTAGACTCGAACTAGTGACCCCTACCATGTCAAGGTAGTACTCTAACCAACTGAGCTAAACGCCCGAAACTGTCAATGACAATAACATAAAATAATTCATGGTAAAAACAAATGCAAGTAAAAAATAAAAAAAAATAAAGCGGGCCCAAGATTATAAACTATATTGTTATAATGGCGCACAAACACTATGCCCCGCCCTTTACACTTTCCGCTAGGTCGGTTTCCATGATAGCGGAGATTGCGGCGTTGTCTGAGCGGCTTGCTATTCGTATGGAGCGGCAGGATGCTTTGCGCCTGCGCAAAATCAACAGGGTAAAAACTATCCAGGCCTCGCTGGCTATTGAGGGAAACAGACTTACTGAAAATCAGGTGACCGCTATCATGGAGGGCCGTAAGGTTGTCGCGCCCTTGCGCGAAATACAGGAAGTCAAAAACGCCATTGCGGCCTATGACCTGTACTCCGAGTTGGACCCGTTCTCCATCAAAGACCTGCTCAGGGCGCACGCGGCTATGATGATTGCCCTGGTGGATGACCCTGGGGTCTTTCGCGTCGGCGGCGTGGGCATAACCGACGGCAAGGACATTATACATACGGCGCCCCCTGCTGGCCGCGTGCCCGTATTGATGGAAGAACTTAAGAACGCGCCGGATCATCTGCTTGTCCGCAGTTGTGTTTTTCACTATGAATTTGAGTTCATTCACCCGTTTTCTGACGGCAACGGCCGTATGGGGCGCATGTGGCAGTCCCTCATTCTCGGGAAATTTCACCCGTTCTTCCGATACCTGCCGGTGGAAACCATGATACACCGCAGCCAGCAAGATTATTACGAAGCCCTTAACCGCAGCACGCAAAACGCTGATTGCGGCGTTTTTGTAGATTTTATGCTTAATGAAATTTTACAAACAATGAAAACGCATAACGCCCCGCCTAACGAAAAAAATGGCGTAGTAAGTGGCGTAGTAAACGAGATACTGGCCTACATTGAAGCGCATCCGGGCTGCCGTGCGAATGAGATAGAAAAAGCTCTGTCTATTCCACACCGCAGCGCCCAACGCTACCTTGCCGATTTGAAAAACAACACTAAAATAGAGTTTCGCGGCGCGCCAAAAAATGGCGGGTATTGGCGGCTGGACTTAGCGAAAGGTTTGAAAACGGCGCAACAATCCAATAAAAAAATGCTTGATTTATAGCAACCCTTATATTATCTTAAATAAACCCCTTTTCCCCGGAGGAATAAAATATGGCAACGATACAAAAAAACCAAGCCGCCGCCCTAATGGAATTATTGGTCATGCCCGGTGATGAACATCCCTATACTGCAATAGAACTCCAAAACCTCCCGGAAATTGAGTATCCCGAAGAGGTAGTCCAACGCTGGCAAAAAGAGGTTGAAATCGCAAAAAACCAACTTGCAACAGGCGAATTAATCCCCAAAAGTATTGCGGAATATGCTGCCGATTTCGGGATAAGTATGGACGATATTATAGGAAACATTGAAAATGACCGCTAAATATATAGCAATACCTGCAAAAGGCTTCTTGACCGCAATTGAAAAATTATCACAACTGGATAGAATAAGGGTATTTAAAACCGTATATATGCTATCGTTAAATCCATTTTATCCATCGCTACGAACCAAAAAATTAAAAGGCACGCACGGGTATTACGCAAGTAGTGTCAATATGGACATACGAATAATATGGGAGTTCCAAAACGGCAGAATTATTTTCATGGCCGATGTCGGCCATCACGATATTTTGAACAAATATTAACCCACAGCTCAGGCTCAATAAAAAAAAGCAAGCCCCGAAGGGCTTGCTTGGGTGGGACTGGGCGGGATTGCCCGGTTACTAAAGGATATTCGCGCTTGTTTCAAGCCTGATATCCACGGTGTTCCTTATTATTTTCTCTACACCTCTGTTGACGACTTCACCAGGAAGGTTTGGTTCTGTGTACTCAACAAAGAAGTCTTTTCCGTTGGCGCTCTTCAAGCCGGAAATTGTGTACACTCTGTTTATATTGTCGGCGTTGCTAGTCATAGGAGTACCCGCCGCAACGTTGATCGTCAATCGTAGAATTCGGTCGCTTGGAGTTCCAGCGGCATTTGATGCCCAGTGATGGGCTACCGTAATTCGATTCACCAAACCTGATGGGTCTCCACTTATTACGCCAGTTCCCATTATTGTTCTATCCATATCCTCTGAAAAATGGATAAAAATTTGTTTGCTAAAAGCGACACCCATTTGTAAGGGCGGGGTTAATTCATTCGCAAGTTCTGCGGTGAAATCCAAAACCGTATCACCGGGTGCTTTATTAGTATTCCCCAATGTCGGCCTTGAGAAAATATCCAAGGTTGTCGCTCCGCTCAGGCTGCTCCGTGACCGGCCGTTAGACGCTTGAACCACAAAATTATTTACGTTCGTGCCTATATTGCTATGGGCATTTATAAGCACAAACGCAAACGTATCTCTCACGTTCACCACATTGGTAGGTTCGTAAAAGTCAAAACCGTCTCTTTTGAAATACACAGTATAATCGGTCGCGCCAGGGAGTTTGTTCCAAAACAATTTAGCCTCATTGGATATTGCCTGTGGGATAGCAGTCGCCGAATTATGGTCGCCTACCACATGCATCGAATCAAGCGTAAGCCCCACAACCGCCGCGTTGCTCAAGTCTTCAGCCATGACATCAACGTCAATGTCATCCCCCGAAAAGGCGGTTCCGCCGGTTGACATCAGTTTGTTGCTTATTCTAATCGTAACCGCACCTCCGTTTTCACGCCAATGTTCAAACGGGGCTATCGTTAGCGTGTTTCCGCTGTATGTGATGGTTATTGGTTGCGAGGGAATGACGGTCACAGGATTAACAGCAATTCTATCCACGTCTATCTCATTGCTAAACTCCAGCGTTATGGGGCCGTCAGGCTCTACAAAGCTCGGTCTCGCTAAAAGGATAAACGGCAACGTGGTTTCCACGTATTCGGTTTTTTGCGTCAAGTGCGTGGTTATGCCGGGCTGTAGTCCCCGCCCTTCGTTAGCAATAGGTCTATTTCTGTATGTCACATCGCCAACGGTGTAATCCAGGGCTGTGAGTGAATAATCACCGGAACCAAGATTCGGTAGATTATTAAACACGTAGCGGCCGTCCGATGCCACTGTGGTTTCGAAAATTCTGTCTACGATATTGGTACCGGAGGAAATCGAAAGGCGGACTGTCGCCCCTTCGGCCACTTTGCTACTACCGTCCTCGTTGAAATACAGGTAGCCGTCGAGGCTCGCGGTTAGAGGGCGGATATAGACGACAACAGTGTTATCGTGCGCGATAAAGACATTTTCCTGAGTCGCTTCGGGGCTTCTCGTTATGTCGGTTACCGCCAGAACGCTCGCGAACCCGTCAGCTTCAACTAATACGCTCTGTGTGCCTACATGAATATTCCTGAACGTAACGGTTCCGGTGTGCGACGACACTACGTTTTTGACCTCTCCGCTCGGCGCGGTCAACAGCGTTACCGTTGCACCGTCTACGATGTCGCCGGTGATTGCGTCCCTTACAACCACGTTCAGCGTCGCTTCCGTGGCTATATCGGGCCGGTTGTTAAAATTTTCCACTACGTTGTCGCCGCAAGAAATCAGCAACACGAAAGCGCTTACTACTGTGAGCATGGCGGCTACCAGCGCCTTTTTGCTCATAAAACCAGTGGACCTGTTCATACATCCTGCTCCTTAATTATAGGTTTTTAATGGTTATGATTTACAGCATTCTAAAACGTAACCGGCAACCTGACCGCGTATTGCCGACAATCCAAAACAAGGGGATTTATCCACTTGTCTACCCTGTTTTCCAATTAAAATCCGCGGAAGTACGCCGTCACCCCGGCCTGCAACGTCCACGGGTTTCCGTTCGAGTTTTCGGCGTATTCAAGCACGTTGTAATATCCGCGCATCCCTACCATCATCCCTTTCAGGTTTAACCCCAAGCCCAAGGCGGGGCCGAACGCGAACGTGTTAAGGTACGGCTTTTTCAGCTCGCTATTCGCGTATATCCTTCCGTACACGTTTGCGCCGAACTGCGGGCCGGCTTCGATGTAGCATTTTTGGGCTAGATTGAATCGCGCCATTATCGGCAACTCTATGGTATGAAGCTCTACACCCGCCTCATTCAGTATTCCAAAGTCCGACCCCACAGTTTTAAACACCAACTCGCCGTGCGCCTGATATATTGTGTATTGCAGGTCAAGCGTGATGTCTAAGAGTTCGCTTATGTTCTTGGCGACGGTGAGCCCGGCTGTGGTTGAGAGCGACGAACCCAGCACTATGGCATAGTTCGCGAAGTCCTTGTTGTAGATTGCCTTGTGCCCGTTAAAGGAACTCACGCCCAACCCGGCGCGCACTCCGAACCGGAATGTACTGCACAATCCTTTTGGCTCCTCGGCCCTTACGGGCGTCGGTGTGATGGCTATCTCCCTCGGCGCTTCGACGGCCGCCTCAACTATGGGTTCCGGCTCTGGTTCGGGCTCAGGTTCCGGCTCGGGTACGGGTACCACGACCGGCAGGTAAGGTATTGCCCATGCCGGCACTTGCTCGGCAGGCGCTTCCTCAACAACCGCCTCAACGACGGGCTCCGGTTCGGGTTCTGTAACCGGGCGGTAGGGTATTGCCCATGCCGGCAGTGTTTCGGCAGGTGTTTCCCCTATTGGCGCGGGGGCTTCCGTTTGCGCGGGCGCAGCCGGAGACCATTCGACAACCGCCGGTGCCGGCACTACCGGTTCCGCTGGCGGCAGAGACCATTCCGGGACAGCGGGTGTCAGGGCTTCGGGCGCCGGCGCCGGTACCGCCTGCGCTTCGACTGCGGGTTCAAGACCTGTGGGCGGTACATATTGCGCAATGGCGGCATGAACGGACAGCACTGTTATCAGTGCGCACGTTTTTGCGACCCCCATTATAGCAAACCTGTATTTGGCATTTGCGCCGTGACCACGGAAAAACATCCTTAATGCTGGAATTTCCATAAAACCCCCTTCTGAAAGAATAAAATAAGTTCCAATCTTCGATTGTCTGTTGTGACGGCAATCTTCGATTGTTTGTTGTGACAGCAATCTTCGATTGTTTGTTGTGACGGCAAAAGCCGACAATTTCAGATATCTTAAATGCGTTGGGATATTATTGTGTACTCCAAAATATCTCCCATATATTACACTTAGACTATCTCACCGCTTCATTTGTTACATTTTTATTTTACTTTTTTGCGCCGGTTCCGGCGTTCGGATTATTGTTGGAATTATTGCCGAAACGAATGACTTTTTATTAATCTAATATTAGGGTTGTTACCGAGTCAAGAATTTTTTTCAAAGAACCGAAAATTTTTACAAGGCTGCGACGTAATCTTCATGGAAGCAAAAAGACCGACCCCATCGAATAAAAAATTTTTGGACGGATAAGGAGATGAAAATGGATAGAGTTACTTGAAACCATTTCAGTAGGAGGCAACCGTATTATGATGCCCGCTAACAGATGTTCCCGCAACCAAAACCGCCGGCCAGCCGAACCCAGCCAAACACGCCAACCTGATCAGCCCGGCTGCTCAGACTCCGGCTCCGTACTCGTAGCCGTCATGGTAGCGCTGGTGTTTATCAGCATCATCACCGCGTTCATGGTCAAGGCTACGTCGAGACAGTCCGCGGCGGCCATAAGCTATGGGGGGATGATCGCTATGAACATCACCACGTCGAGCGGGCTTATCGCGACCGAGTCGTACTTCGCGCGCAATACAAACGGCGCGCTTGAAGCGCTCGACAGTTTTATGCGACGCGAGGACGCGCCGATGCCGCTCCCTACCTATATATATGGAAACAGCGGCAAGAAAATCCGGCTTGCGGACGGACAGTATTTCAGCAGCAGGATAGTCGGTTTCAACTACGATGACCCAAACCGCCTCATTCTGCGCGTTGAAATCGTCAGCGGGCGGAGCGCCGACGGGCGGGATTTGAAAACCGCGCAGGCTTTTTACATCATAGAAAACGTAAAGATTGAGGGGGGCGGCGACGGCGAATACAACGCCAAAAACGCCATTTTTATGGGCGGGGACGTGGTCAACGCCGATAACGGGATTGAGGTCCTGAACGGCAGCGCCACCTTTAAGGGATCGGCGAAATTTCAAAACAGGCCGGCTATTTTCCACGGCGACGCTTTTTTCAACAAGGAAGCCAGTTTCATGAGGGAGTCCGTATTTCACAAAAACGCCTACTTCAACAGCCACGCCAACTTTCAAAACCTCAGCAACGCCCCCGCCGGCCACATAACCTTCCGTAGCGATTTTGGCATAAGCGGAAACCTCTCCACCCAAAGCGTCAACCCGCCGCTGCGCGCCGCCGGGGACGTCTATTTCGGCGGAGATTTCAGGGCGACGAGCCAGTGGAGCGACAATATTGACGATAACGCGAGGATGAGGAGCGAGGGGGCGAATAAAAGTTTCTTCTACACCGACAGGCTTTCCCTCTACAACCCGCCCCCCAGCGGAACGCCCGCCGGGACGCAGTACTGCACAAGCAGCGGGTGGGGATGCCAGCGCCACCCCACAGGCCATTACAGCAGCAGCGTGTCCGATATGTTTAGCAACAGGGTGACAAATTTTTCAAACGGCACCAAAATACCCGCCATGGACGACAAATATATCATGGAAAAATTGGGCATGCAGGGCGGCCTCGCGGCCCGCGAAGACCCTAAAATCGACATAAGCGGCATAGACCTCGCGATTATCAAAAATATCAGCGGCGTGATGAACGCCGACCAGCTTTCAATCGACAAACTGCGCAAATTGGACGCCGAAACACCGGGCGACCAGCGTCATAACGGCCATTTGGTGATTAAAGTCAACGCGAACCAGAGCGTCAATTTCTCAAACAACAGCGTACCCCGCGCTGTTTTCGACGGAAAAGTGATATTTATAGTGGAAGGCCGGGTCCACGGCGGAAACGGTTTTTACCACAGCGGCGCGAATTCCAGCACGCTGATGTATGTGGGGGAAAAGGGCCAAATGGAACAGTTCGGCTCGGACGGCCTGTTCCGCGGGCTGATCTACATCCACGAGAACAACAAGTCCCAAAACTCCTTCAACTGGAAAACCGGCAGCAAAATCGTGGGCGCGATCCACAACTTTTCGTCCGCCTCCTTCGGCTGGAACGCCGGCTCCGCCCACCCCGTGCCGATTGAATTCGACGCAAACGTCCTGAACCCTTTCAGTTCCCTGACCGGCGCCGCCGCCGGCGACGGAGAAAAAACCGCGCGCCTCCAAGACGAAAACATGCCGGCGGGGCTGAGGCAGGTGGGGGTTTATTTTGATTGAGTTTTTTATTTTCGTTAGTTTTGATTTAGGTGGTTGCGTTAAATTATATTTCTGAGATGAAGTCTAAAACAATAATCATTACAATAACCATCTTGATTTTGGCCGCCGGCGGGATTGGCGGCTATTTCTATTATATGCGGCTTGTCGATAACCGGCCAAAAGAGTATGACACGGTTGAGGTTACGCGCGGGGCGGTTGAGCGGGTTATTGTGAGCACGGGGACGCTGAATCCGGTTGGCTCTGTTGAGGTGGGGACGCAGGTATCCGGGACGGTG
>JAITFQ010000050.1 GCA_031281225.1 Chitinispirillales bacterium | reverse complement strand
TCGCAATGACGAGTCAGATTCTCGCGCCGCCTCGGGGGGGGGTGGCGGGGGGGGGGGGGGGGGGGGTACCGTTTTGCCTGTCCGCCGTTGCTCCGCCTGTAACACCCGCTAAAAAACAGCCTGCACACCGTAATAGCGGTTTCACGATTGTGGAATTGCTTGTCGCCGCCGTCATAATATTGGTATCAGTTGCCGCTGTCGTGGCGGTGGTGCGGAAGAGTACGGATATGCAGATTACCGATATTCACAGACGGCAGGCGCGAGCTATCATTATGAAGCATCTTGAAACCGATTTTAGCTATCAGCGCTTTTCCAAAGCCGTCAATCCCAGTTATCAGGTTGTTATTTCATACATCAGCGTGGAAGAAGAGAGTGATGGGGAAGAGGAGGAAGGTTTTGGTGTTACGGTTCCGGTAGGCTCAAATCCCAATTTTACAAATCCGGTACGAGTCGTTCTCAATGATGGGAGAGGCGGCAAAATCGTTGCGGATACTCTTTGGGGCAATATTGCTTTTCGGGCCGTAGCGGGTACCTCCCCTGTTCAAATGGGTGATCATACTGCGAACATACATTATCACGATATTACGATAAGAGTTGACTGGGTAGAGTTTGATGGAACGCGGGACACAGTGCAATTAACCAAAAGACTGGCGAACACGTATGATAGATAAATCAACCCAAAGAGGTTTCACCCTCATAGAAGTGGTCATCGTTGCGTTGCTGATGGCCATACTTGCGCTGGGTGCGTTTGCCCTTTTTAATATGTATATGAATACAACACGCGAAACAACAGCGCATCTGAGGATGCAGCGGCAAGCTGAAGCGCTGGTTGACGAGGTCGCGCGCAGGGTGCGTAGAGCCGCGTATGTTTTTCAGGAAGGCGAAAACCCCATCGGTCTTGGTGACGCGGACGACGAAGTCACCGGCGGCGGGTTTGTTGACGCCGAGCTTGAAGCGGAAGCCGTCAATGAAATCATTATCCGTGACAGCGATAACGTCACTCAAGCGCGTTTCCGTATCCACGATACCCCTAGCGCCGGCGTAGGCGTGATACAGATAAGCGAGGGTGAGACGACAAACTGGACAAACTTCACGGTAGACGGTACGCCGATTTTCGTTAATTCTTCGGACAGTTGGTTTGGGCTTTGGTTTGGACGTAAACAGGTCAGAATAGATATGACGCTACGGACTGTCGCAAGCAATGGTGAGGTTTTTACCTTAAATGTACAGAGAGGGGCTTTCAGATGCAGAAACTAATGAATTCAAAGGGACAAAACGGTTCGACACTGGTAGGCGCGGTGGCTTTGGGCGTCATCATGGCCATAAGTATCGCCGGGCTTATGGGCGTCTCCCGCAATACGGTCAGCCAAGAAGCCGACGCGCACGATGACGCAAGGGCTTTTTTGGCCGCGGAATCGGGGTTGCTCACACTCACAAGTTGGGTCATGGTCGCTGGCACAGCCGCGATAGTTCCGCGAACCGGTACCGAAACGTTTGACAGTGTTGACGTCAATCTCGAAATAGCACAAGCACCCGGTATGCCCGCTGACCATTGGTTGCTCTCGTCAACCGTGCCTGCAAGTGCTCTTGAGCTTCCGTATGACAAGAGGTTGGAATGGGTGATAGTGGGGTTACCGGGAGTACGACCAAGGCCGCCCAGCAGATATGGCGCTATTTTGTCTTCCAACCAGATGACAACCGGTATCAGAAACCAACACTTTGATGGTCCGGTCCATTTCAATGCGCCGTTGACGCTTAATAATATTTCAGCCGGTAACGGGGTTCGTTTTAGAGGTCCGGTTTCGTTACATAATAACCCTTTCACCACAATAGGCAGGAGCGGCAACTGGAATGGTCATAATGATAATAAATATGGTACCGGTTTGATTATACCTAATGGTGTCAGTGTTGGAGATTTAAATACCGTCTTTCAAAGTACGTACAATGCAGAAGCCCCGTTTTTGGGAATAAAAATTCTTCCGCCGGCACAATTCACGCGTAAAGAGCTTACGGACATTGCCCCTCTCAGAACGGACGGTGCCGCTAATACATTGGTTTTTTCAGTCAGCGGCACCGGCGACGCCGCGGTACCGAGTATCACATTTAACGGTGTATCTTGGGAATATGCGCGCGGAACCGAGTACGTTTTCCATGTGGACGCTCCTCTGACTGTGTCGCACGGTACGATGCTTGGCAAGGTAACGGTTGAAACGTCCGCCAATAACAATATCACAATCAACCTTACCGGCGGCAGTCTCACATATCAGTGGGCAAACAGTATAAACAGCGCGAATGGAACCACGTATAATAACATGACAAGAAGGCCAAATGGTGAATACTATGAAGATGTTCTTGCGTTTTATTCCGGTAATGATATCATAATGAACAACACGAACAGTAGCTTTAGAGCTCTCACCGCTCAACTGTTTGCAGTCGAACGTGTTGAATCAATGATTGATCTTGGAACTACGGATCTAAAAGAGATCGCTCTTTTTGGTACAGCCGGCTTTAACAAATACTGGAATACGGACGGTCACACCGGGCGTACCCTGTTTACCGGCATATTCAGCGAAACGAGAGAACCGAGCGCACCCGCCGTAGTACTCGTTGACGAACACGGCCAACGTATAATTGACGGTGAAGACGTTGAAGAGGACGACATACCAGACATTCTGAAAAGGATGCGTTGGAGAGAAATAAATACTATATAGTCTGTTACACAGGAGTTTGAATTGCATAAAAACAAAGGTTTAGTAAGCAAAAGCGGCCTGGCTCTAATAGCCATCATAACCCTAATCAGCGCCACCGCCGTCATTACCATCTCCGGTTCCGTCAAAAAGTCGTCGGCTACCCTCGACGACGACGAACTCCACCGCCGTCACAACGCGCAAGCATTGCTGACCGCTGAGTCCGGCCTGATGATTGCCACCAATATCTTCAAGGCTAACGGTCTATCCGCCGCCCCCATCACCATAAATCTCGACGGCTCCGAAGTGACCATAGAGTCGACATCCGCCGGCGCGAAAGACGGCTACGTGCGCATTCTCTCCACCGTCCGGCACCTTGGTCTCGACTACGACAAGCGCGTAGAGTGGCAGGTGCTGGCCGATTCCGAGTTAGCCCCCGCTGCCCCTGCTGTCCCCGCCAAAATTTCGTGGCGTGAAGCGGATATTCCCCGTTCGTAGCGGGGTTGGTGGTAAGGGTGGTTTTGCCTCCCTCCTGTGAAATTTTTGCGGAGTTGTGAAAAACTATTTGGTATTTTGGGGAGATTGTAGTATATTATATTTATGCTCGATTTCGGGCCAATTTTGGGAGATGATATTATGGCGCAGGTAAGTGTAAATATACGTATGGATGAGGGTCTTAAACGCGATTTTGAGAGCGTATGCGGTGACATGGGGTTAACCATGGCATCGGCGTTCACGGTCTTCGCCAGAGCGGTAAGCAGACAAAAAAACATAGGTGTTTTGGATGTCGCGTTAGGTGAAGATTATGCTGAAATTGGCACATTGACAGTGAAAGAGACCGCAGGAATTGGTAACAAGTGGGCTAATCCTGCGCTTGTATCTTTGGAGAGGTCTGCTTGGAGGGAAGCCACAGTCGAAAAAGAGTTCCACAAACGAGAGGGTTTCCAAAAACATGGCAATGTTGAACGCTGACAATATAGCGCTGTTGGACACCAATGCGGTTATCCGCTATATTTTAAATGATATACCCGAACAGCACGATAGGGTGAAAGAGTTTATCCTTTCCCGTTCGGTAGTAGTAAGGTATGAAGTTATTGCAGAAGCGGTTTTTGTGTTTGAAAAAGTTTATAGAATACCAAGGCCGGACATTGCCGATTTGATGAAAAATTTTCTTTCTACTAAAAATGTGCTGTCACACTATCCGGCTACGATGATGGCGGCGCTAACCTTGTTTGCAGCCCAAAACCTTGATATTGTGGATAGCATACTTTGCGCGTTTAATGGCGTTAAGGGTTGGGATGTGTTCACTTTTGACAAGGAAATGAACAAATTGCTCCATCCTTGACATCATGGCTTCAGGCAACTCAGCAAAAGCATAGAGACGGAAACGGGGCACCTGAAAGTGTATTAATCCTGAAATCTACCGCGGGTAGGCCGTGAAATATTATTTGGTATTTTGAGAAGATTGTAGTATATTATGTTTATGCTCAATTTCGGGCCTGATGATAATTTTTTTCGATGAGGGGATAGCAAATGCAGTTATCTTATACCTGTTGGGAAGCCAAAGAAGGCGGATATATCGGCTACCTTAACCAGTACCCCGACTATTGGACGCAGGGTGATACCGTTAAGGAATTTGAAGAAATGCTTGCTTCGCTTTACAGCGACATCATGTTGTTTGACGATATTCAGTCCGCTGTTCCGGAACGCACAGGTTTGATCGCCGTACCAGTATGAAGCGCGTTGACTTAATCCGAATCATTGAAAAGAATGGTGCAATTTTTGTCAGGCACGGCGGTAGCCATGATTGGTATAAAAATCCGAATACCGGTGTATATGAGTCCGTACCTCGTCATAGAGAAATCAAAGACACGCTGGCAAAAAAAATTATAAAGCGTTTTTCATAGCTCGCAAGGTTTTTGGAAAAATCTCAATTCTCAAAGAAAGGGTTTCAATTATGAAACGCACAGGTATTCTCGGTATTGCAGCTTTTTTCTTGGCTATGGCCGCCATGTCGTTCACGCCTGCTTTTGCCGACGACGGCCCGGTGGCGCAGTACGGGCGGTTGTTTGCTAATGGTAACAGGATTGTGGGCGAGCATTCGGGCGGGGAGGCGGTGCAGCTCAAGGGGCCGAGTTTGTCGTGGAGCGTCAGCGGCTGGGGCAGCCATCGTTTCTTTATTACCGAGACGGTCGACGCGATGATAGATGGCTGGAACGCGAATATTATCCGTGTGCCGCTGGGTATAGGCTACGAGCCTTACGGCGTTCGCGGGGGTTACGATGATCCCGATTCGGCGGTTGCGAACTGGGAGCGGGTGAAGCTTGTTGCCGATTACGCCATTGAACGCGGGATTTATGTGGTAATAGACTGGCATTCACACAACGCGCACGATCCCGCACAAGTGCCGTTAGCAGTAGAGTTTTTCACAGATCCTGAGCGCGCCGGCAAGTACGGCAACAATCCGGCGGTGATATTCCAAATTTATAATGAACCGCTCGACTCGGTCGTTATAAACGGCGATAAGGTGCCGGTTACATGGCCGGATGTCAAAGCCTATTCCGAGACGGTTATCGGCGCGATACGCGACGCGGGTTTTGATAATCTGGTGCTTGTGGGTACCCCCCACTGGACTTCGAGGCCCAACCTCGCGGCCGACAACCCGCCCGTCGATGCCAACGGCGATGTTTTTGATAATATCGCGATGGCGTTCCATTTCTACGCCGACGACCACCGAATCGACAGAAATCACTGGTTTCAGCCGGGTACCTACCGCGACGCCGTTCTGAATACGCTGGACAAGGGTTTTCCTGTTTTTATCTCCGAGTGGGGGACGAACAATTCCTCAATTACGGGGTTGCCGAATCTGCCCGAAGCGGCTAAGTGGACTGCTTTTTTGGATTCAATGAAGATATCGGCGTGCGCGTGGTCTGCGGTTGTTAGCGGTAATCAGTTGGACTTTTGGACCGCGGCGGGCAACCCGCTGATTCTCGGCCGCGGCAATTTGGCAAACTGGACGAATCCCGCCGGCATGACCGTACATGGTCGGTTCGTTTATCACTGGCTGACCGGCAACGACACGACGGTCACGGAGATACCAGACGGCCCCGACGGGTGGCCGGTGTTCAGCGGCCTGCGGTCGCCGATACCACTAACCGACAGAGTGTGGGGCGAGACCAACAGCAATCAGGCAGGCAGTGACAACAGTTTTGAATATAGTGAAGAAGACGGCGTTCTGACAATGACTTACTCGCTCGTTAGGGGAGAGTACGTATGGAGCCCGTACGTTGGCGTCGGTTTTGAGACGGATGTTTCGCATTGCGAGTGGGGTGTCGGCTATTCCTACAAGGGCGGCGCCCACAACCTGAGGGCGGAGCAGAGTGATGTAGAAGACTGGGCTTTCCACATAAACAACAGGGCTACGGGCAACAGGGCGGACTGGGTAAACGTAAGGATACCCTGGTCGTTTTTCGTTCAACCCACTTGGGGCGAACCGGTACCGCAAGACCGCACGACAGTCACGCACCTGAGGTGGTATGTGGAGCAGCCGGACGGGACGGCGGGAGAACTTATGGTGCGCGATGTTTGGTGTTTAGGCGATCCGAATGGTGAAATAGTGTCTGTCCGCCCGTCCGCCAACAACCGCTCCGCTGTTAACGCCAACTTTTTCGTAAGAATGGCCGGACGGACGTTGCAGGTGCGCTTGCCCCAGGAGGGCAGGATTGATATTTTCGATCTGAAAGGCGCGCGGATCCGCACGATGGAGTTGAGGCAGGGCGACCACGCGATAAGGATGAACGATTTGCCCAGGGGCGCGTACGTCGTCCGGGCAAGCGCCGGGGCGTGGAACAGGTCGGTCAGGATGTTGCTGAAATAGCGTTACGGGGGCGGCCCTCCCGGCCGCCCCTTGATTTTTCAAATTTGCGAGTATACGGCGTATCTCACACAACAACCCCTTGTTTTCGCCCGGAAAAATATTATTACGTTAAATTTGGCTTTAATATGCCCGCAATGATATAATTTATAATGATATGGTGTTTTCAACGAGCCCTCGCGGCGGGCGGGGGGCAGGTTACTTTTTTCTAAAAAATCGGGAAAAATCGAATTATGCGGCTGTGGGCGAGTTTTAACAGGTATCTGGCGTTTAAGGTGAAAGAGGCCGAGTTCCGGCTCCATACGTGGAGGCGGGCCAAGGAGATTTCACGCGCTTACGACGCCAACCCGGCCGCTAAACTGAAAGTCAGAAGCAAAATCAAGGCTGCCAAGATTAAACCGCCGCGTGAAATCAAGCCGCCCGTGGTCAAAGAACCGAAGTTCAGGCCGCCCAAAATTAAAGAGGCCAAGGTCAAGACGCCCAAAGTCAGGGTGATTGATGTCAAGCCGCCGAAAGTTAAAACGCCTAAAATCAAAACACCGAGGGTTAAGGCGCCCAGGGTTGCAAAGCATAGAATCAACGCTGCCGCGGCAATGCCGTTTCTGGCCAAAACCGCAAAACTGTCCGCAATCGCCGTCGGCATTGCCGCAACAGGGTCGCTTTTGGTGTTTGGGGCAATAAAAGTCGCGCCGCTTATATCCATGCCGGCAGCGGCGGTGGCGGCAAGCGAAGCGTTTGTGGACACGGAAGACATTATATCGGCGTACGCGGCAATCCATCAGGAGATACCGGAGGGCGCGATTTTGCCGGAAGCGGCCGTCCTGCCGGAGGGGTACGGCGAAACGCATACGTCCGAAAACAGCGCGTCCATAGCGGCGGCGCAAAGCGAAACCGCGGCGCAGTACGCACAGTCCACAAAAACCATTGTGGAAATTTTCAGAACCGCCACGCCGCGAGGAATCTCGGCTACGGGGTGGATGATACTCGTCGACAAGGCCGCAAAGGTGATGTACATCCTCAAAGATAATCCGCACGGCTGGGAGGTCGCGCGGGCATTCCCAATCGCCACCGGGGAGAGAGAGGGGCCCAAAAGGGTCGAGGGAGACAAAAAAACGCCGCAGGGGGAATATTTTATTGTAGGCCGGAAACACAGAAGCGAACTGACAAACCTCTACGGCCCGGCAGCATTTATCCTCGACTACCCGAACGAAGAGGACCGCAGGGCGGGCAGAACCGGCCACGGGATATGGATACACGGCTCCGAGCGCGGCAACATCCCGCCGCTTTTTACACAGGGCTGCGTCGCCACATCCAACCCCGACATCCTCGAAATCGCAGGGATGATAGGGAACGGAATCGGCATACCGGTCATAATCGTCAGCGGGACAGAGGGGGCGCAACATCTCGCCGAGGTTGATTTCAACAGGGTGAGAACGAGGGGGGTAGAGGTCACAAACCACCACAACGAGAGGCAGGCGGAGTTTGAGGAGCTTGTTATCGCGTGGAAAACCGCGTGGGAGACAAAAGACATTGAGGCGTACACGCAATTCTACTCAACCAGAACTTTTGTACACGGGGGGACGCAGAGATGGGAAGCGTACAGGGATCACAAGCTACGCACCTTCGCAATGTACGAAACGATAAATATTGATGTCACCAATATCATGCTTACCGAGCTGACGAGAAATTCCGCTACGGTAAAATTCAACCAACTGTACGTTACTAACCTGAACAGGATTGAAAATGCCAAAAGGCTTATTTTTAGAAGAGAACAGGACAGTTGGAAAATACACAGGGAGATACCATTTCCCAAAGAGGAGCTTCTCTTATGATGTTTTCGTCTAAGAAGAGAGATATAAAAGACCCGCAGGAGCTTGCGGAGTTTCTCGAGTCCAACCTGAAAGAGATTCAGGGGGTAATCACCGCGTCCGACAGCCTCGCGCAGCGGATAGGCTCCATGGAACAGGCCGTGACGCGCATAACCGCGCAGGAAAATTTCATTGGAAGCCTGAGCGCCAAAATAGACAGCCTCGTCGCGAAACTGAACGCCCCGGGGGGGGAAGCGGTGCTCGACACGCTCAAGGCGGCTGTCAATCTCGAAGACAGGCAGAAACGCGCCGACGACAAGATGGCGAAACTCGAAGAGCAGATAAAACTGTGGTTGCACACGTTTGACGAAGCGCAGACAAAATGGGCGGAATCGGACGCGGGGGCAGACATCGTGCGCGGCAAGGTAAGCGACATGGAGCAGGAGATTTCGCGTTACAGGGTAATGCGCGAAAAATTGGAAAATTTAAACAGCCTCTCCGAGTACGTGAAAACGAAAATCAGCTCGCTCGAAAAACAGCGCATGGTGGTTGACAAGGCCAACGAGGAATCGCTGTTGCTCAACAAAATGATCTGGCGGATAGATATTGATATAAAACAGTTGCAGGGAAAACTCGCGTCGCTCGAAAAGGTTGAGAAAAATATCAACCACATAGACGACATGCTCGAACGCTCTCAGGAATCTATGCGCGACATACGCGGCATAAGGGAACTGCTCAAAGAGATGACGCAAACGGTTGAGGAAGCGCGCCGGTTGGAGGATCAGTTTGAAAGCCGTCTCGTCGCCGTACAGCAGCAAAGCCAGAGCATAGACGCCATAACCGAAAAGGTGCGCGCCGTCCACAGCGTCGCGAAAAACGCCGAATCCACGCTCAACACGCTCAACACCCACATGGCGATTGTCGAAGGCAGCAAAACGCAGGTGATGGAGTACGAAAAGTCGCTCGACAAGGTGAAGGTGAAAATCGAGGAGGTGAGCAAGGAGTGGCAGGCGATAGACGCGATATACGCCCGCATATCGGCGATGGAGACGCAGGTAGGCGAACTCGACACAAAGATAGGCGCGCTCGCGAAGCAGGAAAAGGATATCCTGAGCATTGAAAACAAACTCTCAGGAATCAAGGCGTTCATAAACGACGTAAACGCGAACGAAGAGGCAATGCAAAAACACCGCGTTGAAATAGACAACACAAACCTCAAAATCAACAACTTTTACAGCAACCTCGAACAGCTCGAAAAGAAGGTGCAGGATTTTGGCAGGTACGACGGCCTGATTGTCGGCGTAGGCGAAAAGATCGACAGCCTCAGGGCGCTCTCCGACAAGGTTGAAACGCGGATTAAGGCTACGGAGGACAAATCGGGCATTATCGACGAGGTGCAAAAGAAGATCGACGGGCTTGGCATAATGGTAACCGAGATTGACGAGAGGATAAACGCGCAGCTTCAGCGCAAGACGATGGTCGAAAAAACTGAAAAGCGCCTCGACCAGCTCAACTATCTGCTCGGCGATATAAATATGAAGATACAGAGCCTCACAAAAGAGCAGGCAAAAGTAGACGCGGTAATCACGCAGCTTTCGGCAATATCCGTGCAGTCGATGGAGGCCAAGAGCATGGTGGCGCGCCTGACGGAGGAAAAACACGCGCTCGCCGAAGAGGAGAACAAGATTCGCGATATACGGGTAAAACTGCAAGACCTTGTCGCAGACGCCGAAAAGGATGTGGACAAGTTTAAATTGTATATAAGCGAGGTCGACGGGGCGGTTGAGGAGAACCGCGTCAAGTTCAACAAGATTTTGGACGACAGCAACCAGAAGATAGCGGTGATTGGGCACCACCAGACCTCTATCGACAAATCGGCGGTAGAACTCAACCGCGTTGAAAAATTGCTCGAAAACCTGAAAACGGAGATGGACCAAATCAACCGCCGCACGAGCAAGATAGAAGCGATCGACGCGCGTATAAGCAACGTCGATACGGTTGTTTCCGACATGGAGATACGCATAGAGTCGATCGACAAGGGTAGAGAGCTTGTCGCCTCAACCCAGCAAAAAATCAACGGCCTGAACGACGTTCTGACCCTCGCCTACTCCCGCGCCGACGACATTAACGGCAAAGCTCAGGGGATAGACGACGTTGGGCGCAAGGTTGACGAAATGGCAAACATGATGGACTCGGTGGAACGCCGTATGAGGGAGCTCGCGAGAGAAAAACAGCTCATAAAGGAGACGGAAAGCCGCATATCAAGCCTGACCATTTTAGCCGAAGACGTGAAAGCGGCGATGGCGAACCTGTCGGCCGAACAGCAGCGTATTCAGGAAGCGGTGGAAAAAGCGTCCGAACTGCGCTTCCTGCTCGGTGAGGTTGAGTACAAGCTCGGCCTGTTCAAACAGCAGAAAGAGCAACTTTCTTAATATTATGGAAAACATTTTCACCACGCTCTCCGAGTCTGAACCCGAAGCCGCCGCCGACCGGTTTACAGCCAAGGTTTTGGAGGTGAATCCGGGCGTGGCCACGGAGCTTATACGGAGCGCGTTCCTCTTCGCGCAGGAGGCCCACAAGGAGCAGAAGCGCAAATCGGGCGAGCCGTTCTTCGCGCACCCGGTCTCGGTAGCGTTCATTTTAGCGGAGCAAAAACTCGACCCCATCACCATCTCCGCCGGGCTTTTACACGACGTTCTTGAAGATACGCCCGTCGAAAGGGAAGACCTTGCCGAGCGGTTTGGCGAAGACGTCGCGCTGCTTGTAGACGGCGTTACGAAAATCGGCGCCATACAGAAAAAAACGCGCGAGGATCAGCAGGCGGAAACTTACAGAAAAATGCTCCTCTCGATGGCGAAAGACCTCCGGGTCATCATAATCAAACTCGCCGACCGGATACACAACATGCGCACGCTCGGCCATCTCGCGCCGGAAAAGGTAAAGGCGAAAGCCACCGAAACACTCGAAATATATTCACCTTTGGCGCTGCGCCTCGGCATGGCAAAAATCAAGTGGGAACTCGACGATCTCGCTTTCAAATACCTCTACCCCGAAGAGCACAAAAACATCGTACACTTAGTGGCGGGGAGCAGGATCGAGCGCGAAACCGTAATAGAATCGTTCGCCGCGCCGCTGAGGGCGGCCCTCGAAGCGGAAAATATAACCGCGGTGATGACCGGGCGCCCCAAACACTTTTTCAGCATACACAACAAAATGGTAAAGCAACAAAAACCGTTTGAAAAAATTTATGATATTCTCGCCATCAGGATAATCGTGGACTCCATGAAGGATTGCTACCACGTGCTCGGAATCATCCACTCCCTGTGGATGCCCGTGCCGGAGCGGTTCAAGGATTACATCGGCACGCCAAAAATCAACGGGTACCGGTCGCTGCACACCACCGTAGTTGGAAACAACGGGTGCACGGTTGAAATGCAGATACGCACGTGGGAGATGAACAAAACCGCCGAAGACGGGGTTGCGGCGCACTGGCTTTACAAGGACAGCGGAGCGGTACGGGAGATAAGCAAAGACGACAAGGCGCTCGAATGGCTGAGAAATCTCATAGAATGGCAGGAAAACCTGACCAACTCCGCCGAGTTTTACGAGTTTTTCAAGGTCGACCTGTTCGATACGGAGATATTCGCCCTCACCCCAAAAGGCAGCGTCGTCGCCCTGCCAAAAGGCGCGACCGTGCTCGACTTCGCCTTCGCCGTGCACACCAAGCTCGGGCTGCACTGCATAGGCGCGAAGGTCGACGGAAACGTCGAGCCGGTCGGCACGGAACTCAAAAGTGGGCAGACGGTCGAGATACTCCACCTGAACACCAAAACCCCGACGGCGGGTATGCTTCGCTACGCCAAAACGCCCAAAGCCCGCAGCACGATAAGCCACTGGCTGAAAAACGCCGAAAAACAGAACAGCATAGACCTCGGCAAAAAGATCATACAGCGCGCCTTCGACGAACTCAACACCAACTCGTTATTTGCCGACCATGTGCCGGAACTGTTGCAGCAGCTTGGCCTTGGCAACGTGGAGCGTCTCTACGAACTCGTAGGCAAGGGCGAATTGACCGAGAGTCGGGTGATGAAGTATTTTCAGGCCCGCAAGATAAAGCGAAAAAACGCCCCGTCCAAGATGATGTCGCAGTTTGTAAAAACCATCACGGGGCAAAAATCTGGCCAGGGGGGGATTCTCATCGGCGGGCAGAACAACCTTATGGTGAGGTTCGCCCAGTGCTGCAACCCCATCCCCGGCGACCAGATAGTCGGCTTTTTGACGAAAGGGCGCGGGATATCGGTACACCGGTTAGACTGCCGGTACGTCAAAATTTTTGAGGACGACAAGGAGCGCAAGATCGAGGTCGGCTGGGACAGCGGCGAGTACAAGAAGTATTACGTCCCCCTCAAAGTGTCCGCCGCCGACCGCAGCGGGCTGCTAAACGACATAAGCCGCGTGTTCGCCGAATTCGGCGCCAACATAAGCAGCGGCAACGTAAAAGCGTATAACAAACGGGCCGACATGTCGTTCCAGATAGAGATAGGCAACCTTAACCAGCTAAAACAGATTTTCAGGCAAATAGAAAAAATAAAAGGAATTGAAACTGTTACCCGTACAAAAGATTATATTAGCTATACTCAGGACTTTGAGGATAGCGCTGAGTGAAGTGAGGATCATATTATGAATACAATAGTTGTTCCGGTTTGGCTTCTCGTTGTCGGCGTTTTGAGCGGCGTCGTCGCGGCGGGTATTGTCGTGTTTTTGTACGAGAGGAAGCGCGGCACCGCCGGGGCGTCCGGAGCGTCGAACACCACTTTCGTATTTTCCGGCAACCTGCGGCACACAAACCTGCTCGACGCCATCCAGTTTTTGGAGATAGGCCAGCGCGAGGGGGTGCTGCACGTCTATTCAGGCCGGCGCAAGGGCTACCTGACTTTCTGCAAGGGTCAGGTCGTAGACGGTTTTTACAGAAACGAAATCGGGCGCGAGGCGATATTCAGGATGCTCGATCTTGAAGAGGGCGACTTTTACTTCGAACCCAAAACCATAACCCAGCCGAAACTCATCACCGAGTCCATGATGGACATCGCGTTTGAGTGGGACGCAAGAAAGGGCGGCGAGCTGTAACAATGGCCAACACGCTAAAAATTCTTTCGGGCAACGCCAACATCCCCCTCGCCAAGGCGATCTGCGCCCACGCGGGCGTCGAGCTCGGCGAGTGCGAAATCGTCAAGTTCAGCAACGAAAACATCAAGGTGAAAATCTGCGACAGCGTTCGCGGGAAAGACGTGTTCATAGTCCAGCCCTCATGCTCCCCCGTAAACGAGGGGATCATGGAACTGCTCATAATGATAGACGCCGCCAAGCACGCGAGCGCCGGGCGTATCACGGTGGTCGCGCCGTATTTTCCATACGTCCGCTCCGATAAAAAAGACGAGCCGCGCATATCCATAACCGCCCGCCTGATGGCCGACCTCCTGCATACCGCCGGGGCCGACAGGGTGATGACAATGAACCTGCACTCCTCGCAGATACAGGGCTTTTTCAGAATCCCCGCCGACCACCTGCTGGCTGGGCGGCTCCTGTGCGAACATTTCAGGGGCCTCGACGTCGACCCCAAGGATTGCGTGGTGGTAGCGCCCGACGCCGGAAGCGCCAAACGCGCCGGTGTGTACGCGGTGCGCCTCGGCCTGCCCATGGCCATCCTCGACAAACGGCGTAGCGACGACACGGAAAAACCGGTCATACACAACGTAATAGGCGACGTCAAGGGCAAGCGCGCAATCATATTCGACGACGAGATAGCCTCCGGCGGGTCGATACTCGAAGTGGTAAGAGCGCTTGATAATCTTGGGGTAACGGAGATTTCCGCCTGTTGCGTCCACGCCGTCCTGTCGGGCAATGCGTCGGAAAAACTCCGCAACTCGTCGCTCACAAGACTTGTGGCGACCGATACCGTATTCATCCCCGAAGAGAAAAAGTTCAACAGAATGACCGTACTATCCGTAGCCGAACTCTTCGCCCGCGCGATAATGTACACAAACATGGGGACGTCGATTAGCGGTCTTTATAATGATTAAACTGACTGCCGGCCCATCAGAAGACGGTTCGCGTCTTGACAGATTGTTGCGGAAGCGCTTGCCGCTTCTCGGCTTGTCGAGCATTTATGGCTTGATTCGGAAAGGCGCGGTAAGGATTGACGGGAAGAGAGTCAAGCTGGATCACAGGCTCAAAGAGGGCGAGGTGTTGGAGATTGATGTCGATGAGTCGGAGTTTGAGGCGCAGGCGAAGCCGCAAAGTGCGCTTGGCACACTTATAAGGACGGATTTTTTCAAGCGTAATTTTGACCTGTTATACGAAGATTCATCAATAATAGTATGCAATAAACCGGCCGGCCTCGTCGTCCACTCCGGCAGCGGGCACAAGAATCACGACAATTTAGTCGACCTCGCAACCGCGTACATCCTGTCGAAATCAAAGGGCGCAGACCCGTCAACGGTAGAAATTCCCGTACTCATGCACCGCCTCGACCGCGATACCTCCGGCGTCATCATGCTCGCGAAAAACAAGGGCATTGTACGGACGCTGCACAGCGATATGCGCGAAGGAAAATTCACAAAGCAATACATCGCCGTATGCCACAACCGCCCGCCGGAGTTTGAGGGGACGGTGACGCTCGGCATGAAGAGGGCGGACAAAAGCCGCGGCGGGATGAAAATGAGCGTTGACGGCGACGGGCTGATGTCGAGCACAACCTACAAAATTCTCGAATACCAAAACAACCTGTCGCGTTTAGAAATCCTGCTCCACACCGGAAAGACGCACCAGATACGGGTTCACATGTCCCACCTGAAAGCCCCGCTTTTAGGCGACGAGCGCTACGGGGACTTGCGCATGGACGAAGACGCGTTCACATCCAAATCAACCCCCATCCCCCGCCGCCTGTATCTCCACGCGCACAAACTGACCTTCCCGCACCCAAAAACAAAAAAACCAATGACAGTCACGGCGCGGATACCGAGGGAGTTTGTTTTGGCGTTAGAGAAGTAGAACTCTTCGCGACATACGTTCGTCCGCCTCTTCAATCTCCCGCCTTAAAATTATAAACCGGCCTCATCCGCTCAACAATCTCTGCCGTCGGTCCGATGTGGGAAATAATTTCGTCGATTTTCTTGTACGCCATCGGCGACTCGTCGAGCGTTCCGCGATGTACTGATGTTGTGAAGATGCCTTTCATTTCGGTGGTGTATTGTTCCAAAGAGAGCTCCTTGAATGCGACTCTGCGGCTCATAAGCCGGCCCGCTCCGTGCGGCGCGGAGAAGTTCCAATCGGGATTGCCTTTACCTACGCAAATCAAACTGCCGTCGCGCATATTTATTGGAATCAACAACCGCTCGCCGGCCTTGGCCGACACGGCGCCCTTGCGCAGTATCATCGAATCCGTATCAATATAGTTATGGATAGTCGTAAAACGCTCAACCTCCGTCAGCTCCATTCCGGTCAGAATAATCTCTACCATCGCCTTCCTGTTCAATACTGCGAAATGCTGTATCATCTTCATGTCGTGGATGTAGTCGTCAAATAGTTTGCCGCTCACGTAGGTCAGGTCTTTAGGAACCGAACCTTCGCAATATTTAACTGCTTCGGCCTGATAATACTCCGCCACTTCCGTGCCGATGTGCCGGCTGCCGGAGTGGACAATGAGGTAGAGGTCGCCGCCTTCCGTGCGGTCAACCTCAATAAAATGGTTGCCGCCGCCGAGCGTGCCGATGCTCTGCCGCGCGCGCTTGACGTTAACGTGCTCAACGCAACGCAGTTCTTCGAGCTTGACTTCATCATTGAACGGGTGGACATTCCCCCTGCGTACATTGCGACCGGCGGGGATTCGGCGTTGTATCATCTTATCGAGGCCCTTGTATTCAATCTCCTTTTCCGCGAGCTTTACGGTTTCCATGCCGCAACCAATGTCGACGCCGACCATGCCGGGCACGATCTTGTTTGTGATGGTCATCGTCGTGCCGATGGTGCAACCCATTCCGGCGTGGACATCGGGCATGACGCGTATGGTGCTGCTTGAAAATTCGGGGCGGTCGCAAATGGTTTTTATCTGCTCCATCGCGGACGGTTCAAGCCCGCTCGCGTAGCAGATTGCAGTATTGTGGAATCCGGCTATTTTTATCATAACCCTATGGCTCTCTACGGTTTCGTGGACTTTACCCCTAAACGTTTGCATTCATTTAGACTACCTTTTTTAAAGATACATAATTGTATCCCGCATAGTCAATCCCCGAATGTAATCTTATTTTATTATCATACGCTTCAATGTAAAAAAATACCGATTGTCTGACTTTATCTGCAGAATGTTTTCCGTCCAGCGTTTCCAAACTAACCTAAATGAGTGTAAACATAAGGGGGAAAAGTCCAGGGCGGATAAAATTTTGCTTTTCAAACGCGCGGGATATATATTAATTTATAATTATGAGCACGCCCGACACAGACATAACCGTCAACCCGACCACGAACCGTGAGCACAAGGACTCGGTATTTGGGCTATTATTCAGCCAGCCGGGACTCCCGATAGAGCTATATAACAGTATCACGGAATCAAATTACAGCACTGATAC
>JAITFQ010000041.1 GCA_031281225.1 Chitinispirillales bacterium | reverse complement strand
AGTATAATATGATATATGCCTTCGCTTTTATGCAAGATTTTGTAATTTAATTCTTTTTTCAGCGTTTCAAACAATTCTACCGGCCTTTTGAAGCAAACTATCGTCGCGGACATGTCGGCAAGGCTGATCTCTTCTTGCGACGCGTAGACGCCGGCGTATCCGTGGATTACTTTGTTGAAGACGGAAAGCGAGACGAGGGAACCTACCGGGCTTTTGTATTCTATGATATTATGCCCGCGAAAAATTCTGCCCCAACTCGTCTCTATCTCGACATCGCGCTTTTTCTTGATAATCATTATATCAATTTTCAAGGGCTGCTTGGACAACCGGCGCTCGTCTTGAAGCGTGACGTCGCCGTTTTCCACGTATTCACGCAGAAGATACGAAAAAGCCGAAAACGCCGCGTCATGGTACATCGCGGGCTCTTTGCGCGGCTTAGGCTTGCGGGCGGGGGTGGGATTGTTTTTTGTTGCCAACTGTTACGTCCTTTCGGCATAGGTTTTGGTATGGATCGTTTCGAGTAAGCGGCCGAGAGGGGCGTGCTGGACGCCAGAGAGAATGCCGCGGGGTGTAGCGGGGGAAAATGCTTTTCTATAAAATATAATACATACCCTTATCTTTGCACAAAATTTTGTAATTTAATTCTTTTTTCAAAAAATAAAATCAAAAAAATCTAAATATGTATTTTTACATGTTGCCCACAATGGCGGAGATCTCCCCCTAAAATATGTTTTGATCTATTTCTCTTGAACCACAGCCGTGGCATTATGTATATTCATCTTGGCGGGTTGTGGCTTTGCCGTTCCGCTCGTTAGTGATGTCCTGATTTCTAAAAACCAAGGAGCAACAAAAAATGTCGGAAAAGTTTATTTACTACATGCACCGCCTGACCAAAATCTACCCAAACAAAAAAGAGGTGCTAAAAGATGTTTCCCTCTCTTTCTATTACGGTGCAAAAATCGGCATTATCGGCGTGAACGGCTCCGGTAAAAGTACGCTCCTAAAAATCATGGCCGGGCTTGATACCGAAATTCAGGGCGAGGCATGGCTTGAACAGGGCAGGACGGTAGGCTACCTCCCGCAGGAACCGCAGCTCGACGAGAGCCTCGATGTCTTGGGCAATGTTGAACAGGCCGTCCGGTCGACCCGCAAACTCCTAGACGAGTTTGACGAAATCAGCATGAAGTTCGGCGAAGATATGACGCCAGAGGAGATGGATAAACTGCTTGAGCGGCAGGCAAAACTGCAAGACAGGATCGACGCCGTCGACGCGTGGAATTTGGATAGGCAGCTTGAGATCGCCATGGACGCTCTGAGGCTTCCGCCGGGCGACGCAAAGGTTGATACACTTTCGGGCGGCGAGCGGCGGCGTGTCGCGCTTTGCAAACTCTTGCTCGAAAAACCCGACCTGCTGCTACTCGACGAACCGACAAACCACTTGGACGCGGAATCGGTCGCGTGGCTTGAGCGCCACCTGAAAGAATATGCGGGCTCCGTGATCCTCATAACACACGACCGCTATTTCCTCGACAACGTAGTGGAATGGATTTTGGAACTCGACCGCTCGCGCGGCATACCATGGAAGGGCAACTACGCCTCGTGGCTTGAGCAGCGGACACAGCGCCTCTCTCAGGAGGAAAAAGAGGAAAGCACTCGCCAAAGACGCCTCAAACAGGAACTTGACTGGGTGCGGATGTCCCAAAAGGCACGCCAGTCCAAGGGCCGCGCGCGTCTTAACGCCTACGAAGAGCTGCGCGCGCTTGAAACTCCCGACAAGGTGACAGCCGCGAGCATCATCATACCCCACGGCCCGCGCCTCGGCGACAAGGTGATCATCGCCAACAATCTCTCCAAGGCTTACGGGGACAAATTGCTGTTCGAAAATCTGAGTTTCACGCTTCCGAGATCTGGGATTGTCGGAGTCATCGGCCCCAACGGTGCCGGCAAGAGTACGCTCATGCGCATAATCACTGGAAGCGAAAAACCGGACACCGGAGAACTGGCCGTCGGCGAAACTGTATCGCTTAGCTACGTCGATCAGTCGAGGGACGCGCTGGATGGCGGTAAAACCGTTTTTGAAGAGATAACCGGCGGCGGCGACATCGTCACTTTGGGCAAATTTGAAGTCAACTCCCGTGCGTACGTTAGCAAATTTAATTTCTCCGGCGCCGACCAACAAAAGCTAGTCAAGGATTTATCCGGCGGCGAAAGAAATAGAGTCCACATGGCGAAGCTGCTCCAATCCGGCGGCAACGTAATCCTGTTTGACGAGCCAACAAACGACCTCGACGTCGAGACCCTGCAAGCCCTCGAAATCGCGATAAGCGAATTTTCCGGCTGCGCGGTAATCGTATCCCACGACCGCTGGTTTTTGGACCGCGTGGCAACCCACATCCTCGCGTTCGAAGGCAACAGCACTGCATATTTTCACGAAGGCAACTACGCCGACTACGAGGAGAAAAAACACACGCGCCTCGGCACAGACGCGGATCAGCCGCAACGGATTAAATACAAGCCGCTCCAAAGGTGATACCGCTCCGCCAGGCCTGGGCATTCCGGCCGGAATGCCTGATTCAGGGGTTTTTGTGCCAAAGGTTTACAAACTCTCCCTGATCGAATACCGTTTCCCCGGCTGCAGCGAGTTGGTTATCATCTCACCGATGAGGCCGATCGACATGAATTGCACGCCCATAACCATCGCGCCTACGGCCAAAAGTGTCAGCGGTCTGATTTTCATAGCACCGGTGATTATCCACATCACGCCGAAATAACCCATCACCCCGGCGCCAACCGCTATCAGCAGCATTCCCAAAATGCCAAAAAAGTGCATCGGGCTTTTCATGTATTTTTTCAGGAACAGGAGCGTTATCATATCCATAGCGCCGTTGAACATTCGCCATGTGCCATACTTTGATTTGCCGAATTTGCGCGCGTGGTGCGGGACGACGGCTTCCGTCACGCGGTATCCGTCCCAGTGCGCGAGTGCGGGGAGGTAGCGGTGGCGTTCACCGTATATGTCAAGATTTTTCGCGACATCGCAACGGTAGGCTTTGAAGCCACAGTTGAAATCGTGCAATTTTAATCCGGTAGCAAAAGAGGTCATGGCGTTCCATATCTTTGACGGGAACGTTTTGCCGAACGGATCGTGCCTCACCTTTTTCCACCCGCTCACCATGTCCCAGCCTTCGTCTAACTTGGCAATCATGTCGGGGATTGCGGCGGGGTCGTCCTGCAAGTCGGCGTCCATTGTCACGATGATATTTCCCGACGCGATGGCAATCCCGGCGTTTAGCGCGGCGGACTTGCCGCAGTTGCGGCTAAAGCGGAGCGCACGGACACAGCCGGGGTATGATTCGTGCAGGGTTTTGACGACCTCAAACGAGTTGTCGGAACTGCCGTCGTCGACGAATACGGCTTCGTATGTTTTGCCGTGCTTGCCGAGCGTTTCGGATATGCCTTTCATTAATTCGGGCAGGCTCTCCTGTTCGTTGTACATGGGGACGACGATTGAGATGTCGACGTTATTTTTCGGATTTGTAAATTTTTCCTGTAACAAAAAAAATCCCTCCTAACAGGCTTACGAGAATACCGATTAACGACGCTAAAAAGCCCATGATGAACGCCGCTTCTCGCGGGAAACCGGCGAGGGAGAACAGCGTTCCTCCGGCGGCTTCGCGCACCCCAAAGGGGAGCGGGATGGTCATGAGCATGGCGATTATCGGCACGAATATGAAAAAATACTGAAAGTTTTCTACGGTAAGCAAGCCTAACGACGCCGCGGTAAGCACGTGTACGCCGATGCGCAAAAACTGTGTAAGAGCGGCAAGCGCGGCTACGGCAGCCAACAGCTTGTAGTCTTGCGCCTCAATAAGCATCTCGGAAAGAATCTCCTTTACTCTAAGCTTGCGGCAGAAGGCGAATTTTTCCGTTATGGTAAAAAATAGAGACTGCAAAGGTTTACAAATGAGAAAAAGCATAATGCCGGCAAAAAGCGTGAAAGCGGCAAAAAGCGCTATGACAGCGGTGGTGACCCTGCCGTGGGTAAGCATCCCGCGGCTGAGGAGGATGAGGCTGCCGATGATGGCGAAGCCGCACATCGCCCACAGGCCGGCAAAGCGGTCGAGGACGGTGGCGGCGAAGCCAACTTTCCCCTTGCCATCCTGCGAGCGTATCGACGCGACCTTTACGGCGTCGCCCACTATTCCGCCCATTATGAAATTGTTAAAAAACATTCCCACAAAGTAAAGTTTGAACGCGCGGGCGAACGGGATGTTGAGGCCCCTGTTTGTCAAAAGCAACCGCCACTGCACTACGCCAAGCAGCCCGCTCACAAGAAACACCACGCAACCCACGGCTATCCACAGCGGATTAGCGCCGCTCACAGTATCGACTATCGTACCCCAGCCGAGCTTGCTAATCAGGAAAGCGACGACAAGTACGGTCGCTATGAGCTTGGCCGTGGATGTAATTATTTTCCGTGTTTTACGATTTTTTGCAACCACTGCTCTACCTTTTGGGCGCTCGCGTCCCAAGAAAATTTTTCCGCCCAACGCCGCCCGCAAGCGGCGAAATTCTTGCGAAGCCCGCCGTCGTCGAGCAATTTTTGTAACGAGTATACAAGAGACTGAACGTCGTTTTCATTGTACAGCAAACCGGTTTCATTGTTGACGACGGAATCACGCAGGCCCGGCGCGTTGTTGGCCACAACGGGCGTGCCGCACGCCGCGGCTTCGATGTTTGTTATCCCCCAGCCCTCCTTTTCGGACGGGTTTACAAATATCGCGGCTTTTCTCAGCAATTTTATTTTTTCGTCCTCGTTTACAAATCCGGCAAAATCGACCCTGCCGTCAACCCCAAGTTCTCTGGCGCGTTTTTTAAGCCGCGGCAGGTCGTCGCCAGTTCCCACAACCGCTAACCTGAGTTTACGCCCTTTTTTTTCGAGGATGCTCATCGCCTCAAAAATATTGTCGACACGTTTGTATTTTTTAAGCCGCCCGACATAGATGAGCAGGTCGTCTTCCCGTTTTACCGTTTTGTCAATACAGTAACGACCGGTATCGATACCGTTTTCAATAACGGTCAATTTGCTTTCGTCAAACCCAATTTTTACAAGTTCTTCCGCGGTGCTTGGCGATACGGCGCAGCACTCTATTTTTCGGTATCCGCGCCCGCACAATTTTTCCATAAGGTAAACGTAGAGCGCCATCGGCGGGTTTGTCAGCCCGAAAACAGTTTTTCCGAACAGGTGGTGAAAAAACACGCCGCACGGTATAGAGGGGAAGCGTCTGTTGGAAAAAAACGGAAGTTTGTTTACGTCGTCAATTATGCAGTCGTAGCTCCGCCCGGTTTTGAGAAGTTTTTTTATGATGGACGGCGCTTCCCAGTTAAAAACAAAATTATTGCCGCGGCGCAGCACCTCAATGCCGCGATAGACGGTGTCGTCCTCGCAGCCTTTGAAGCGTGTGGTCAAAAGGGTTACGGCGTGCCCGTTATTTGCAAGCCTGCTGAAAATTTCGGCAAAATGAACCTCGGCCCCGCCGGCCTCGGGGTGTTCCATGTCGCGCCAGTTTAATATTAATATTTTCATTTTTTGGTTTTGACAATTCCCGTTAGCAAATATGCCAACGCCGCAATTAAGGTCAGCAGGCTTATCAACGCGCCAATATTAAAGAATAACGAATCGAACTTGAATACAACCGTGGATTTTCCGGCCGGGACGGTTATCGCCCTGAAATTATGGTTTGCCCGGTGGATTTCCGTTTTTTCTCCGTTGACAGCGGCTTTCCACGCCGGAAACCATATCTCGCTTAGCCATAAAATAGCCTCGCGATCGGTATCGACATCAATCTCAATTCTGTTGAGACTGTGCTTGGTGACCCGCGCCTCTCCCCTGCCGGCGCCGCCGGTAAACCTCGCAAGAGACTGATCGGTCACGACGACTTCGTTACGGTGGTCATACATGCCGCTGTTCATATAGGCCAAAATAAGCGAATCGTTATCCTCAACAATTTTTGCCCTGTAAAACAATTTCGCCCGCGGCAAACGCGTATCATTGCGAATCATTATGTTTTGATCCCCCCGCTCAAGCCGCGGGTTGACGTAGTAGCCGACGTTATACAGGTCGAGCATCACGTTAAATCTCTCGGCGTTAAGCGGCAGGAACGCGTACCGCAAACGGAAAGGGTTATACCCTTCCAAAGTCTCTATCTCGCTCACGTAGCCCTGATTTCTGTCCATTATCATAAATCCCGTCTGCCTGCTCACCGCGCTTCCCGGCTGCACGTCGAACTGCCGCGTGTTGAACCTGGTAATTTCTCCGCCCCCGCTCAAATTTTTCAACGCCTCCACGGTGCCCGCCGCCCTCCTGAACGTCATATACGCCCCCTCGCGATTTGTGATGTGATGACCGGCGGCGAACGAGAGCATATCAATTGTCAGACAGGCGATTATGAGGATTTTTGTGGTCTTTACGTTTATGATATTTTTGAAGAATAAAATCAAAACCGTTCCAATTAAAAGCGCGTTCATTAACAGGATGCCGCCCTGCGCCGAAGCGTAGCGCGCCCGTTCGTCAACCACGGACATGAGCGGAAAAAACGACACCAACCCGCCGGCGGCGGTTATCAGCCCCAAAAGCGCGGCGGCGGCGCAAAGCGCGAGCGATATTACTTTTAGTTTTCTTGATTTAAGATCATCAAGGGAATCGAGCACGGCAGCAGCCATCACCGGAAACAGAAATCCCCAAATAAAAAGTATGCGCGGCGTATGGCGAAACGAGTTGAAACCGGGTATCCCCAAAGAGAACAACAGCTTGTAAAAGAAAAAATTCCCGCCGAGCGCGATGAGAAAACTGAGCAAAATCCACGCGAAGGCGAACTGTACGGAGCGGTCGGTTTTGATTTTGCGAAACAGGAAAAAAGAAAGCACCAGCGTAGACACGCCAAAATAAAAACTCGTTTCCCAATAATTATAGTACCCGTGCCTGAACGTGTCTTCAAGCCAAAACGCCGGAACGTTTTCGCTCCCCGTGAAAGCTCCGAAAACTTTGGGGAGCAGCGCGGTTAGGAGCTGTACGAATTGCAGCGACCCCTCGCTCGCGTCGAGCATGGTGTATTCGATTCGGGCGGTGTGGCCGCTCGCTTCGAAAAGGGGAAGGTATTGCACAAGGGATATGCCCGCGGCAATCACGAAAAAATACGACGCGGCAATAACGCGTTTGGCCGTTTGATCTCTCGATTGAACGACGAAGTGCGCGGCGAATGTCAGCAAAAAAACAATGGCGTAGAACATGACTTGAGCGTGCCCGCCCAGCATCACAGCGCCAAGCAGAAGCCCGCCGGCTACCGTATGACGCGGTTTTATACCGCAAACGCCTCTCTCTAAAAGAATCAGTAAAAGCGGCAGCCACGCTATTGTATACAGTATGCTCGAATGGATAAGGCGTGTGACCATGACCCCGCCGAGCATGAAAGCTATCGCGCCGAAGAGGGCCGCGGCATCCGTCCTCCCCTTAAAGCGCAGATAGGCGAACATGCAAACGCCGGCAATCAGCACGTGCAGGACGATAAAACTTTGGAGCAGGCGCCAAAAAGCCGCGTCGCTTACCGGCAGCAGCGTGAGCAGGAAATTGAACGGGTAGAGCGCCCCCATACCTGTTGCGTGAAACGGCATCCCGCCGAAAGTAAACGGGTTCCAGTGCGGAAATTCAAACTGAAAAAAAGAGAGGCGGGTGAAGAACCGGTACGGGTATTCCGCGAGCGCGACGTCCTCCCACAGATTTCCGCCACCGGTGAGCAAGCTAAAAAACTGGACGAGCCAAAGCAGGCATAGCGCGGCGATACATATCATGACACCGCGGCGCGGGGTTAGCGGGGGCGGGCAAACGGGCGGCGCTGCCGGCGGAGATTGTTGATTACTGTTTTTCTTCTTTGCCACGACCGCCGTCCCTACTGATATAAGTCTTTGCGGATGGAATCGAGTATGCCGTTGACAAACTTGCCGGAATCGTCCGTGCCGTAAATCTTGGCTATCTCCACCGCTTCGTCGATCACCACCTTGAACGGCACCGTGTCCTTAAAGTAGGCAAGCTCGGCCGCCGCAATCCGCAGCAGGTTCCGGTCTACCGCCGCCATCCTGCGCAGTTCCCAGTTCTCCGCTTTCCGCGCGATCATGGAGTCTATGGTTTCGATATTTTCTACCGCGGAACCGACTAATTTCGCCGCGTACCCCTTGACGTCCCCGCTCGCCCCTTCGTACTCGGCTATGCTGTCGAGCATATTTTTCCACGAATCGTTTCTGTCGGTCTCATGCGCGTAGAGCGTGCAGAGCGCGAGTTCGCGGCTTTTGCGCCGGTCGGAGGCGTGGTCGCCGCCTGTATTTTTTTTCTCTGGCATATTTCCCTACAATTTCGTAAACAAGTCCGCCATTTCGAGCGCGGCCATCGCCGCATCCCACCCTTTGTTGCCGGCTTTTGTACCCGCCCGCTCAACCGCCTGTTCAATGGTGTCGGTCGTCAGCACCCCGAATATCACCGGCAGCCCCTCGTCGAGGCTGACTTTCGCCGCGCCCTTCGACACCTCTGCCGCCACGTAGTCAAAATGAGGCGTGCTTCCGCGGATAACCGTGCCGAGGCAGATTACGGCGTCGTACTTTTTTGAACGCGCCATACGCTGCGCCGCGACGGGTATTTCAAACGCCCCGGGCACCCAGCATGTAGTAATATCTTTTGACGCGACGCCGTGACGCTCCAAACAGTCGAGCGCCCCGCCAAGCAGCTTACTCGTTATCAACTCATTAAACCTGCCGGCCACAATCCCGAATTTTTTGCCGGAACCGGCGAACACCCCCTGTATTACGGTTGACATACATCAATCTCCCTTTATCAAATGACCCATTTTTTCCATTTTCACGCGTAAATATTTTTGGTTCGCACCGCACGAAGTTATCTCTATCGGCACCCTCTCCGTAATTTCGAGGCCGTACCCTTCAAGCCCGATAATTTTACGCGGGTTGTTCGTCATCAAGCGCAATTTCCGCACGCCTAAGTCCACAAGTATCTGCGCCCCGATTCCGTAATCCCGCAAGTCGGGCGCGAAGCCCAAATGCTCGTTCGCCTCCACGGTGTCCATCCCGCCGTCCTGCAGCGCGTAGGCGCGTAACTTGTTGACAAGCCCTATCCCCCGCCCCTCCTGACGCAGGTAGAGGATCACCCCGCCCTCCTCCGACACCCGCCGCATCGCGGTTTTGAGCTGCTCGCCGCAGTCGCAGCGCAGCGAGCCTAAAATGTCGCCGGTAAAACATTCGGAATGAACCCGCGCGAGCACTGGCTTGTCCAAATCAACATCCCCCGACCGCAGCGCGATATGCACAGCGCCGGTGAGGCCGTCCTCATACGCTATCATCTGAAACTCCCCGAACTCCGTAGGGAGTTTTGTTTCCGCCGTCCGCTTGACAAATTTTTCCCGCGCCGTGCGGTAGCGGATTATATCCGCCACAGATATTATTTTAATCCCGTGCCGCCCGCCAATCTCAACAAGCTGCGGCATACGCGCCATCGTCCCGTCTTCATTCATTATCTCGCAAATCACGCCCGACGGAACCAAACCCGCGAGGCGCGCGAGGTCGACCGACGCCTCCGTCTGCCCGCTGCGCACAAGCACCCCGCCGTCGCGCGCCCGTATCGGGAACGTATGCCCCGGCATGACGAAATCGGACGGCTTGCTTTGCGGGTCGGCTAACTTGCGAACGGTGAGCGACCTGTCGTGCGCCGATATGCCGGTGGTCGTCCCCTCCCGCGCCTCGACGGAAACGGTGAACGCCGTTTCAAAGCGGGACGTGTTGGAAGCCGCCATGAGCGGTATGCCGAGTTCGTCGAGCCGCCCGCCCTCCATGGACACGCAGATAAGCCCCCGCCCGTGCATCGCCATGAAGTTGATTTTCTCCGGCGTGCACAGCTCGGAGGCGAAAGCGAAATCGCCCTCGTTCTCGCGGTCCTCGTCGTCGACGATTATCACCATTTTACCGTTGCGGTAGTCGTCGATTACGCTTTCTATATCTTCAAAACTTCTCAAAACCGGGCCTTTCCGTCAAAAACCGGATTTTTGCATTTTGTCGAGCAGCGTTTTATCGCCGCCGGGTAAAACGCCTGCCGTTATCATCCTGTATATATACCTTGCGAAAACATCGCATTCTATATTGACAATATCGCCAACTTTTTTTACCGACATCGTCGTCTTGCCGATTGTCGCCGGAATGAGCGATACCGATATTGTGTCATCCCCGGCTTTCGCGATTGTCAGGCTGATTCCGTCAATGGCAACCGAACCTTTTTCCGCCATAAACGGCGCCAACTCTCTTGTGACCCTCACAGTCCGCACAACGCTTACGCCCACGTGTTCATCGGCAATGATTTTACCGACCGCGTCGACGTGTCCCAATACGATGTGCCCGTCGAGCCGCCCGTCCGCCCGCATCGCCCTTTCAAGGTTTACGCGGCGGCCGGTTGTAATGTTGTCAAAAGTTGTTCTGTTCAGCGTTTCCGCCACCGCGGTAAAAAACATCCGCCCGCCGGAGCCACGTTTTTCAAGCGTCAGGCAGACCCCGTCTATAGCCACCGACCCGCCGATCTCCACATCAAAGCCGCCTGCGTCGGGGACGACGCAAAGTTCAACGCTCTTGCCATGGCGGCGCACGCCGGCGACGGTTCCTATTGTTTCTATCAGGCCGGTAAACATATATACATAAAATACATTATGCCCGCGCCCGCCTGTTTTTTTATTCCGACAGCACCTTTGCTATCAGGTCCCTTATCGCCCCCGACGCCTCCCAGAAAAAATCGCCCATCTGCGGCTCTCCGGCCTCCCCGAAAGAGTAGCGTTTCTCAAACACCGTGTTGCCGCTTTTGTTGATCCCGGCACCGGTGAAATCCACCCTGAGCGCCATACTGATAACGTCTTCTTCCGTATTTCTGTGCGTTTCCTTGAAAAGCTCGGCGCCGATTTTTATCGTCATATTGGGAGCCGCCCCGCCGGCAGCCGGCACTAACCCGCAGAAATCCCTCAAGTACCCGCGTACGTGCTCATCAGAGTTGAAATCATCCGTGACAACAATGCCGTCCTGCACAAACACCCTGTAATCCAGCGTGTAGGTCAAGGTGGGCAGCTTGTATATAAACGTGAGTTCCTGATTTCTGGTAAACCTTATCCCCAAATCCCTGTACCTTATAAAACGATCCGCCCCTAGATGAGTCCGCGCGTCGGGCGAGACGGTCAGCATGCTTCCGTTGTGGGCGTAAGGTATCCTGATCTCCCTGAGCGGAAGCTCCCCCCGCCTGCCGGTCACCATCCGCTTTAGTTGCAGGCTATTTTGCGTAAACGCCGTGTAGTGGAAATTGGGGAGCGGCTCGCCGTCGATAAAAATCGTAGCGGTGGGGTACACCCTTGCTATCTCCCCCTGCCTCCCCTCTATGACAGTTCCGGTCACCCTCACTTCCATCTTGTTGACAAGCGTTTGCACCTTGTTACGTATCTCGTTAACATTAACCCCTCTGCCTCCGCGCGGCGGCTCAATCTTGGCCACAGCCGCGCAGAGAGCTGCTACCGCGGAGGGGAGAGCTACGGCCGCATCGTTGCCGCGGGCCGTGGCGAAGTGCGATGCCGCCTGCGCGTCGAAATGGGCATTGTGCGCATCAATAGCGCTCTTCACGGCGGATTCGGGAACTGAGAGTGTCAGCGTCCAAACCCTGCCCCGCGTACTGGTACTCTCCTCCGCGGATTCGAGACAGCGTTCGACGATTTTTGCGAGGGCGAAGTTTTTCACGGTGTTCACGGTGTCGAGGTCAATACTCATATCCTCACGCAGCCATATCAAAAGCTCCTCACGAAAATTAGCCGCGGCCTCAACACGCGCTTTTTGAACGACGGACTCCGGAGGCTGGCCGAATTGCCGGAAATTAGCGCTGCCTTCCACAAAGCCGCGGCGTGCGTGGGCAGAAACCGGGAGGATGGCCGTCAAGAACAAAATTAACAGCAGGGGGGCGACCGAGATCGTGTGAAAACGGGTCTTCATTTTTTTACTTCTCCTGTTTCTAATTGTGAGTATACGATGTATCCCACGGCGCTTGGTTAAATTTTCTCACTACCAAGCATAAATATACGTTATTGCCGCCAGTAATGTCAAATATTCCTGCATATTATCGAATTGAAAATTTCCATACCTTTACGGCGTAAATACGGGCGAACGCTATCCGCCCCTACAAATTTTTTATTAGCATATCCGCCAAATCTCTTGCGGATTTTTCGCTTTTCGCCTCGGCGTAACATCTGATTATCGGTTCGGTGTTGGACGCGCGGAGGTGTACCCAGCCGTCGGGGCGGATTATTTTCAGGCCGTCGGTTAAATCCTTTTCCTCGTCCGCGAAGCGGGCGGTCAATTTTTCTATCAGTTCGGACGGTTCAATCCCGTCGCATGATATTTTGTCTTTTACTATGTGGTAGACAGGCCATTGCGAGGCAAGAGCAGCCAGTTTTTTACCGCTTTTAGCCATCTCTTCGAGGATTATCGCGAGGGCGGCCAAACCGTCTCTCGATGAGGATATTGGCGGGTATATCACCCCGCCGTTCCCCTCGCCGCCGGCTTCACAGTTGTTTTTAATCATCCCGTCGACGACGTGCGCCTCGCCAATTTTTGTCCTGAAAACTTTTACGCCGTATTTTTTAGCGACATCGTCGATAAGCATTGATGTAGAAAGATTGGTCGCGATGCCGGTTTTCTTTTTTGACAGGATGTTTTGCAGGGCGAGAGCCAGCGTCATCTCTTCGGATATCGCCTGGCCCGACTCCCCCATCACGGCGAGACGATCGGCGTCGGGGTCGAAAACAAATCCGCCCCAAAAATCACCGCCGCCCGTTAACAGATTGCGAAGGTCACCGAGATGCTCCGGGCGCGGTTCGGGATTGTGCGCAAAATCCCCGTCTAACTTGTTGTGAACCCCTTCCCACTGTACCGACAATTTTTTAAGCAACCGGGGAAAGACCGCGCCGGCCGCGCCGTTTATGGAGTCTACGGCTATGCGGATGTTTTTGGAACGGATCAGATCGGCGTCAATATTGTCTAATATTTTGCTTATATGTATCGACGAGGCATCCGCGGTTTCAATCGGGGTGTCGCTGTATTTAAGAAATTCTTCGTCTGCGGGATAATCGCCGTTTTTAAATTGCGAATAAACCTCTTCGCACTCCGAACCGCGAAACAATCTGCCCGTTTCGTGCACCATCTTGTAACCGTTGTACGGGAGCGGGTTGTGGCTTGCGGTGATTATCACCCCGCAGCAGGCATTCAGCGCGGATACGGCCACGCAAACGGTGGGGGTGGGGGCGATTCCGATATCAACCGGCATGCCGCCGGCAGCCAGGATGCCTCTCGCGGCGGCTCTTGAAAGCTGGCCGCCCGTGGGGCGGGTATCCCTGCCGATAACAACCTTGCCGCCGCCCGCGATGCGCGTTTGGATAAAAGCGACGCGGGAGATGAAATCTTCGCTTAACGTCTCTCCGAATTTTCCCCTAATGCCGGAAACCGACATCATCGGCAGGCCGCTCATGGCATCTGTCCTCTGTTAAAAAAAGGCCGGAGTGTGAAGCGTGGTGTTAAAAATAACCCTTGCGCCCTTCACACTCCGCACTTCAAACTATTATTCTAACCCTTCCAATTCTCTTTGCAGCCTTTCAAGCTCGTCGTCGATCGCTTCGGTGCCGCCGGACGACCTCGTACCGCCGCCGGTTGTTGCACCATGGAACCTTGAAAAGCGCGCCAAAGCGAACTCCACGTCGTCCTTAACCTGCTCATGGGAGCGGGCGAAGAAGCTGCTGCGCTGAAACTCGTCTACAAACCTCAGGTGCTGGTCGATAGTAGCCCTTGCCCGCGTCTGCGGGGTTTGCAGGCTGTCGATGGACGACTGAATTATAGACGATTGACGCGCCTGGCCGAGTTCGTCGATCCGCGCGCCCATTCTTTCGTAATCGCTTCTGATACTGCTGTATTCGTTACGCCTCTGGGCCAGTTCCGACTGGTTGGGCGGCGTAAACGCGTTGAGCCTCCTTGCGGCTTCATCAAGCAGATTTATCGCGGGGCCATAGTTTCTATCCATAGCGTGAGCGTAGGCTTGAAGCAGATTACCCTCGCTCTGAAGTATAGGGTCGGTCGCGGTGCGGGCAAGCTCGGCGCCGGCGTTGAGGCAGTCTCTCCACTGACGCGCTTTCAGCGCGGTCCAGCCTAAACCCATCAGGGCGTCCTGATAATAATAACTGTTTCTCGGCACTCTCCTCAGAGCGGTAACGGCCCTTGCCAGCGCGCCTTCCGTGTTCAGGTCTTCGTAGAACAGGAAGCCCAAAAAGACGTAGGAACGGTTGATAATCTCCTCCTGCGCCCTGTTTTGCGGGGTGATTGTCACCACAAATTCAAGGTCGGAGATAGCGCCCTGGATATCGTCGTTCATCACGTTGGCTATGGCGGCGGAGTGGTGGGCGAATACGAAGTCCGGATGGTTTTCCGGGATCATCGTAAAAAGTTCGCGCGCCCTTGCGAAGTCGCCGCGCCTGATGGCCGTTTGGCCCATGATGTAAAACGCGTGGAACTTGATTGAGTCGGGGACTCCAAGATTGTTCAGTTCATCAAATTGTCTTTCAACGGCGGAATGGTCGCCGTTTCTGTAATGGATACGCATCAAGCCGAGATCGGCGAGGGGCGCGGCAACGCTGCGCGAGTGCTCGTCTTTTGTCCTGTTGAAGGCGGTGGTGGCGCTTTGGCGCATATCCATCCCTTCAAGGCAGGCGGCCTGATAGAAGTTGACCATGTCGTTTCTGAAAAAGTCCGGGTGCTCCACGGCAATTTGCGAGAATATCCAGTAGGCCCTGAAATACTCGCCCCTGTAGTAAAGCTCAAGCGCCTGGTTGTAGAGCAGGTTGGGGCCGAGCGCTCCGCGCCGCGCCATGTTACGGGCGTAAATCTCTTCTCTGTGCCTGCCAAGTTCCGTGCGGGCGTAGAACGTGATGTGGCTCGCGTCGCTCGCGCCGACAGACACGAACTGTATCATACCCTCAATGTCGCGACCGTTGAAAAAGCCGGGCATGTTCGCGCCGAAAGCAAAACCGTAGTGGTCAAACCCTTCTGCATTGAAGCCGGAGAGGGCGTAAACCTTGAATATGCGCAAAATGTTCGCGCCGAGCTTTTGGCTGAATTCAAACGGCATGTTTTTAGGATCGCCGGGCCCCCATTCCCCCGCATCGGCGAGTATATCCTTGAGGAGGAGATCGGCCCCAAAAAATATCCGCCTTTCCCAAAAATCCGACAATAGGGACAACCTAAGCGCCGAAGTGTACTTTTCATCGGTGTCGAGTATCATGTTGAAAATATTGTTTGTGGACAGCCCAAGAATATGGTTCCCGAGCAACTGGTGGCGCAGGAGCTTCCAGCTCAAGCCAACGTCCACGCCAAAGCCGAACCTCATCTCGTTGCCCGGAATATCACTGTCAATATTGGCCACGTTTTGGAGAATCACGTTAAGGTTCCCGCCGACAGTCAGGCGGCTCCATATATTACGGGCGTAGGTCAGAGCGAAGAAGTGGTGCTGGTCGGCTATTGATATTCCATACAGTTGGCCGGTGTGGTCTGTGGCGCCGAACTTGTTCGCGCCCGCCATCATCCACGATATGCCAACGGCTTCGTGGAGGCCAAGCGGCATGGTAAAGCCCGCTTCGTGCATATAGAACTCCTGCAGCGTGCTGGCGAAGAGAAAGCGCAACGCCATGTAGTTCTCTTCGTTTATGAACGCCGGATTGGTCACGCCCGAATACATTGAGTAAGCGTGGCGCCAGCGGTCGGAGATGATGTATTCTCCGGAAAGCCCCTGCGCCCACACCTGCGCCGCGGCGCCTACCGCCAGGGCAACGAGCAGCGCGCTCCGAATCCTCGTAAATCTACGGCTGAAATAGGTAATCATTTTTTTCGTTCCTTATCAGTATATTAATAGGTTAATCTCGCACCCAGGTTTTCGTCGTCCGCGCTCTTCTCTTTACAGCACTGGCCGGGGTCGGGCTTGAAGTTCAAGTCGGAACGCGGCGCTATGAAGGCAGGATCAAAAGCGAAATTGTTCTCGGGCAGAGGCTTGCCGGGCTGAAACAGATTGCGGAAAAAATTGTTCCTTGATACCTGAATCCTCTCCGGGTCCTGTATTATCTTGAGGCCAAACCTCTCGTTGAACGCGATTACGTTGTTCTCAATGATAAACTCCGACGACCCGCCGATGGCGATCCCGTGGTTGCCGTTGTAGGCGATGGAGTTGTGGTTCACCGAGACCGCTGTGGAACGCACGTCCCACCCCTGAATACCCGAGGAGCGGTTGAACGCTATAATGTTGTCCTCAATCCGCGGCAGGTGGCGCACTGTGACTATGCCAGTCATCCAGTTGTTTATGATGCGGCACGAGGTTATCGCGTTACCGATATCACTCGAAAAGACACCGACCGTACCGTTTCTGATCTCAAACCCCGAAATGGTACTGTTCCGGGCCATTGTGACCACGGTACCCTTGCCCCCGCCGTCAATCTTGGCACCGAAGAGCGTGGTAGATACGAGCGCTACCCCCGGAGCCATCATTACCCGCTCGCGGTAAACGCCCGGCGCGACCTTAACGCTGTCCCCGCTGCGCGCCCTCGTCATCGCCTCCGATATGGTCGCGGCCTGCGCCGGGACGCTAATCACGGACCCGGAAGCCG
>JAITFQ010000030.1 GCA_031281225.1 Chitinispirillales bacterium | reverse complement strand
GGGCCGGTGTCTTAGGTCAAAAATTCCCCTCTTCTGCCCCAAAACCCCCTTTGTGGCTGTATGACACAGCCCATGTTTAAAGTTTCCCCCCCCCCCCCCCCCCCCCCTGTGCGTACATATATTATTTGCCCTCTACGGCCATTCTAAGGCATGTAGAAGCCACTGTAACGAAAATTTACCCTTTTTCATACCCCCAAAAACAAATGCCCTTAAACGGCATTATACGGCTGTCTACGGCCATACCCTGAAAACGAAAATTAATTCTAAAACTTCTCACATATCAACAAAAAAAGGAGCGTTCTTAAATGAACAAACTTACTAAATTTACACTGATGGCGGCCTTCGCCCTAACTCTCATCTTGCCGATACCGGCATTAGCTAAAAGAGTAGAACCGGAAGAAGCCGAAAGATTGGCGCAACGGTACGTCCAGTCGAGGCGGGGGGACGAACGGGCGGGAAGGCAGCAGCGCGGAGATGTCAGGCTGAGACGCGCCGAGACCGAGAAACACGGGCGGAGGCAGCAAAAACCGGACGGGCTGCGCCGAACACGCGAACAGGACGACGCGCTGTTCTACGTCTTCAATATCAGCGAAGAAGACGGCGGCGGGTTTGTCATTGTGTCGGGAGACGATGTGGCGAGGCCGGTGTTGGGGTACTCCTCAAACGGGAATTTTGACGAAAATAATATGCCGCCGAATCTCGCGTACTGGTTAGAATATTTGGGCGGGCAGATTGAATACGCGCAGGATAATAATCTTGAACAGGGTGAGGACGTGCGGCAGGAGTGGGATAACTATCTTTCCGGGAATTTTCCCCAGCCGGCAAACAACGCGGTCGAGCCGATGATACAAACGCGGTGGGGGCAAGAAATTCCCTACAACAACCTGGCTCCAATGTATAATGGTCAAAGAAGCACTACTGGCTGTGTAGCTACGGCGATGGCGCAAATTATGAAATTTTATGAGCATCCGGTGAGGGGTGCCGGATGGAGCGTGGCATATACTACCGGCGACGGAATAAACATACCGTCCGTGGATTTTGCCGCTACGGTATATGATTGGGGAAATATGCTGAATACCTATACCGAAAGCGCCACTACGGCACAGCAAAATGCCGTAGCAACCCTGATGTATCATGCTGGAATAAGTGTGAGAACGGATTATGCCCGTGTAAGTATCTCGTATGATATGAGAATCCCCAGTGCCATGGTCACTTATTTTGGGTATGATAAAGCTATCCAACATCAATACCGTTCTAATTACTCCGACGCTTTATGGGAAGGTATGCTGAGGACAGAGATAGACGCCGGTTTGCCGGTATTTTATGGGGGATGGAATAACCGTAGTGGCGCACCAGGTCATGGTTTTATATGCGACGGATACGATAATACCGGCAAATTTCATTTCAATTGGGGTTGGGACGGTTCACACAACGGATATTTTGTAACTACCGCGTTGAATCCCGGTGCGGAGACCTACAACGATAGACAAATGGCCATCATCAATATCATGCCGGAAGGATTAGGCGTTGTAAAAAACGTAAGCGGAGTAATTCTTGACCGAACATCCGTCACGATACCTGCTGGCGCCATGTTCTCGTTAAAGCACACTGTTTTACCCATATCTGCAACCAATCAAAACGTGACATGGGGTAGCAGCAACACCGCGGTAGCGAACGTAGATAATAACGGTATTGTAGTCGCGGTATCAGCTGGCAGCGCAACAATTACCGTAACAACGCAAGAAGGCGCGAGAATCGCAAATTGTGTTGTTACGGTTTATGACAGCGACGCTCTTCAATATGTCATCACCGGAAGCGGAACAGCGTTTACCTTTACCGCAACGGGCGGCACGCTTGGCGCAGGCACAACAGGCGCCATCCAAACTGTTATTGACGCCATTAAAACCGATGCCGCAGGGGCCGACTGCATTATTCAATTCGGTAATGAAACAAACACGCTTGATATCGGTGAAACAAGAATTGAGTTTAACGGCGGCATAAACGGGACCGATTGGGGATGGATTACGATTACGGGAAGAATCACACGCCCAGGCAGTATCATACGTATGTCAAACGGAGTTTCGTTGATTAGTACTGCGGATTTAACAAATACCAACTTATCTATGGGACGTACGATTGATAATTCTTCCACTGGAATGCTGATTATCAACGGTGGAACGGTTTCACATAACATTTTCAACGGCTCTACTGGTTCAATTTTTATTACTGGTGGGATAGTTCAAGGTTCAGGCAATGTAATTGCCAACTATGGCGGTGGTTTGGTTCACATTAGTGGTGGAACTGTTTCGGGAGGGGATTTCTCCTCAATTACAAGTCTTGAAAACGGCTCGATAATTATTAGTGGTGGAACGGTTAGGGCGGAGAACGCCATCGCGGTAATACAGAGAGGTATCGGAAAAATTACTATATCCGGCAGCGCACTGGTAACATCGGCGAATTCACTAACAACCCCAAGAGATCTTGTGGGTTTATTCCCCGGTACAATTGCTTTATATACTTCACAAAGTGCGCCGCCATCAACCGGATACGGACAACTTGTTATAGATGGCGGCACGGTGGAAAATACGGCAGTAAACGGTATCGGTATCGGAGTTTATAATCCCGGCACTATAACCATTAGTGACGGCATGGTCTCGGCAAAAGACGGTCACGCTATCTATATCGAAAACACAGACGTATTGACGACATTAACCGGCGGCCTTTTATTCGCCCGCGGCAGTAACATTAGCGACGTGATATACAGCGACGGCCCTATTACCACAACCGGCAACTCCGTCATAATGGCCTGGAATCAAGCCGCTGGAAATACACAATACACGGCATCTGATAATAACGACATTTTCGTATCGCCCTCCACCTCGACGGCAATCTGGAACAGGCTGGACAATCAGGGCGGCATTGCATACGCAAACGGCGCGAACACCGGCTTCATCCCCCTTGACGTCACCGTTCAAGGCACCGTAGACGTCCTTTCACCCGACCGTATCATCCCTGTCAATACTGGTGAAGACGCAGCCGCTATTGTTGTACCGGCCGGCGCGCTGACCGCCGAGTTCATCGCCGGCCCCACCCCTGTTTCGCGGTCGTCCGGCATGGTAAATTTCTTTTGGCAAGGCAGACAAATTGACAACGCCTCATTAACAATTTTCGACGCGTCGGGTAACGTCGTCAATACCATTTCGATACCGTCCCGTAGGGGCGACCGCCCCCGGTCGCCCGCCACCTCCGAATCCGCCACCATCACCAACACACAGGATAGGCGTTTGATTGGCACATGGGATTTACGGGACACAAAAGGCCGCCCGGTATCGGAGGGCACATATTTGGTGCGCGGCATAGTTATCACGTTGGATGGAAAGCGTGAGCGTGTATCGGTGGTAGTTGGCGTGCGGTAATGATTATTGTGTGTATGGTAACGGTGGTTGGCTTCGACAACTTGTTTATCTCGGCGAAGCCAACCTCACCCACCGTTTTCCTGCCCCGTTGCCTGAGCCTGTCGAAGGCAGTTTTTGCGGGTAGACCGTTTTCAAGCGGGTTACTTGTCATATCCCCCCAAAAAATAAATAACTTACGTTATCTTTGTCCATGATTTATATTCTAAACTTGTGGCAGAAAAACCAATAACAAAAAAGGAGATTGAAATTATGGACATTAACAAGACCCAAAACGGAGACAAAACGGTTTTTGTTTTATCCGGCAGGTTAGACACCATTACCGCGCCCAAATTAGAGGCTGTCCTTATCCCTGAATTTGATACCGCGATGGATGTGGAGTTAGATTTTGCCGGGCTTGCCTACGTGTCGTCGGCGGGGCTGCGCGTGCTGATGAAGGGGCTGAATACCGCCGATGCCAAAGGCGCGTCCATGTCGGTTTCCAATGCCTCGGAAGAGATCATGGAAGTGTTTGAGATGACAGGTTTCAGCGATATTTTAACCATTGTGTAAAACGAAAGGTGTAAAATGAACGAATTGTCTATCGAGGCAAAATTGGAAAACATGGGCGCGGTGATGGATTTTGTCAACAAGCATCTTATGGATTGCTCGCCCAAAGTCTGCAATCAAATAGGAATTGCCATTGACGAGGTATTTTCCAACATCGCCAACTACGCGTATAGTGAAATGGGAGATGTAGTCATCCGCATTTCCGTGGGCGATGAAGTAGTGATTGAATTTGAGGATAAAGGCGTGCCGTACAACCCTTTGGAACGCGCCGACCTCGACGCAAAAGCCGTTACAAGGAAGCGGCAAGTCGGCGGCTTGGGGTTATTCATGGTAAATAAAATCATGAGCGCCGTGGAATACCGGCGCGAGGAAAACAAAAACATTTTAACGATAAAGAAAGAAAAGTAACCCGATAGCATTTTTTTGGGGCTACGCGGCATAGACGGCATAGACGAAGACGATTTCGCCGCCCGTACCGGAATTTCGTTTTGCCCGGAGGGGAGAAAAGAGATTTTGCGGGGATACGTTGATTCGGGGTTACTTAAAAAGTCGGGTCAAAAGTGGATACCGTCTCCGCGCGGTATGCTTTTCGCGGATATGATGGCGCGGGAGTTGATGTTGTGAAAAGCGCTATACGATATTTTCAGCAAAAAATCAAGCTTTTTGTGACTTTCGTTGGCAAAAAACATGGTAGCGGGTGTTTTTTCGTTGGTAAAAATCCGCGAATACGGTCAATTCTGCGGGGTGATTTTAGGCACACTGCTCAACAACAATTTAGTATACTCATGCTCCGGCGACATAAAAATTTTTTCGCTCTCGCCCATTTCAACAATTTTCCCCTGATACATCACGGCTATCCGGTTCGCTATATGGCGCACTACCGCCAAATCGTGGGAGATGAAGAGCATGGTTTGGTTATATTGGCGCTGGAGGTCTTGCAGTAAATTGATTATCTGCGCCTGTATCGACACGTCGAGCGCGCTTACCGGTTCGTCGGCTACGATAAATTCGGGCGATGTCGCGAGGGCGCGGGCTATGCATATACGCTGGCGCTGGCCGCCGGAAAACTCGTGCGGGTAGCGGGAGAGGTAGGTGGCGGAAAGGCCCACCTGATCTAAAAGTTCGGCTATCCGGGCGTCCCTGTCTTTTTGAGAGCCTGATTTGTGGATGATAAGCGGTTCTTCGAGTATCGCCTTGACGGTCATGCGCGGGTTCAGGGAGCTGTATGGGTCCTGGAAGACGACCTGCATCCGCCGGCGGAGTTTTTTGCGCTCGGCGGCGTGGAGGCCGGCCCAGGTTGCAGGTTTTTCCTTATGGTCTCCGATTGATAGATTTATCGACCCCGACGTCGGCGGTATCAGCCCCATGACGGATTGCGCGGTGGTGGTTTTTCCGCAGCCGGACTCGCCGACGATGGCGAAAACCTCGCCGCGGTTGATTTGGAACGTAATCCCGTCGACGGCTTTTGTCCATCCACTGATTTTCCCGATGAGGCCGGTACGCGCGGGGAAATGGATTTTCAAATCGCGTACGTCAACGCACGGGCGGGCGGCAGCGTTATTCATAATGATGACACCTTACCTGATGACCGCCGTCCGTTCCGTCGACGGTGTGAAGCGGCGGGGATTCTTTTTTGCAGCGGTCTGCCGCCCGAGGGCATCTTGGGTGAAACGCGCAGCCCTCGGGGATTTCGAGCGGGGTCGGGACATTGCCGGGGATGACGGTCAGGCGCTCGCTTTTTTTGTCGATCGACGGGACTGTTTTCAGGAGGCAGTCGGTATATGGGTGGCGCGGCGCGTC
>JAITFQ010000013.1 GCA_031281225.1 Chitinispirillales bacterium | reverse complement strand
TAGAAAACCGCCACGCCTCCGTTTACGCCGTGTCGGCGGACGGGGCCGATCTGGCGTCGTCGAAGCGTTTTTATCTGATTGCGGTGGGGCCGGCCAAGATGAGCGGGCAGGTTTACGATCCCGCGAGGAATCAATTAGAAAATATAGGGGAGGGGGACGTGTTGATGCAGGTCATGAACGGGCGTGTCACGTTTAACAGGATGGGCGGCAAGCGGCTGCGGGTCTTCCCCCTCGAACCGGACGGAACCCGCGGGCGGGCGGTGAAGTTGAGAAAGGTCAGGGGGACGCAGGGAGTGCTCGAACTGAGCAGAGGCCGGACGCCGGTCTATGAGGTAGTGGTCAGATAAAATAAGTTGCATGGCGGGGCGTTTACGCGGATATCGGGGGTGAGTCCATCCGGTTCTTAACGCGATCCAGTAGTTCCGGCCCCAAAAACGGTTTCATTATAAAATCCACGGCCCCCATTTCAATGGCCCGGGCTTCGCATTCGGTCTCTGTGCGACCGCTTAGGAACATGACGGGAACATCCGCGTATGCGTTGTTGGCTTTCAGTTGCTCCATCGCGTCAAATCCGTTCATTTCCGGCATTTCAATGTCTAACAGGATCAGGTCGGGCCGGAACTTGTTGAGAGCTTTAAACATCGCCGCGGCGGAGGAGAGGGCTATAACTCGGTAATGCTGCGACAGCGTTTCCTCTGCCATAGTGAGGTTTGTCGCGTTGTCGTCGACTAAAAAAATTGTTTTCCGCATTTTTTTATCCCTTCTGCCTTATAATATGTTTCACGACTACGGCGCGTAAATCTTCCGGTTCAAACGGTCTTGCTATGGTATCGCAGGAGCCGGTTTGACCGATTATACTGACATTGCCGGCAGACTCCGCGGATGTTATGATAATAATTGGGGTTGTTTTATGTTCGGGGGATTCTCGTATCATCTGTATAAGGTTCACCCCGTCTGACATGAGCATTCTGTTATCAAGCAGGAACATGTCCACCGTTTTTTGTTTCAAGAAATCTTTTACATCTTCCGGTTTTGAGAGCATAAACACTTTGTAATCGTCGCGCAGCGCGTAATAGAGCGCAAAGTTTTTCTGCATAAGCCCCCTGAGCGGGCCGGTGTAGTCGTCGCTCAGCGCGTGCTGAACGGCGCTCAGCATACTGAAAGATTCGTCAACGGCAAGTATACGCAGTTTGCCGTCTTCTCCATCGTCATCATCTAACGAGTATTCCCGCGTTTGTGGGTTTACCTGATATTCGATACGCTTGATTAGCTCTGCGTCGGTAAAGGGCTTGGCCACGTAATCGGCCGCGCCGAGGCTGAAACTTTTAATCATGTCGTCCTTGTTGCTTTTGCCCGTCAGGAAAATAACCGGTATCTCGGAATAGCGAGCATCGGCTTTTAACCTTTTTATCGCTTCGTAGCCGTCGACCTGCGGCATGTTGACGTCCAAAAGTATTAAATCGGGTATGACGTGTTTAAGTGTTTCAAACATCATGCCGACCGAGAGCGCGGGGTAAAATTCGTAATGGTCTTTCAGCCTCGCTTTCACCGATACCAAATTGAAATTGATGTCGTCGACGTGGATAATTGTTTTGCGTATGCTTTCCGCCTGCCACGATTCTCTGCGCGTTTCCGGGTTAATCTGCCGTTCTATACGCTCTATCAGGTCGGAATCGGCGAACGGTTTGGCCACATAATCGGCCGCGCCGAGGCTAAAACCCTTATCTATACTTCTCTGGTCGGTTTTGCTTGTCAGGAAAATAACCGGTATGCTTTTATAGTTTTCGTGAGATTTTAGCTGCTTTATGGCCTCGTAGCCATTTACGTGCGGCATATTTACATCGAGCAATATCAGGTCGGGCGTGACTTTTTCAAGAATTTCAAACAGCTTTGCGACGGATATCGCTGGGTAAACTTCATAACGTACCTTGAGCCTGCTTCTTACCGATACCAAACTGAGGTTGACGTCATCGACATAAATAATAGTCTTGCGCTTAGCCTCCTCCTCCAACTGTACTTCTCCGCGCGTATTGGGATTAATCTGGCGCTCTATGCGCTCTATTAAGTCCGGGTCGGAAAAAGGTTTCGGCACATAATCGGCCGCGCCGAGGCTGAAACCTTTTTTTGTGCTCTCCCTGTCGCTCTTGCTCGTCAGAAAAATAACCGGTATGCCCGCGTAGCGGCTGTCCGCTTTCAACTTTTTAATCGCTTCGTAGCCGCTCATGCCAGGCATAACGATGTCGAGCAGTATCAGATCGGGCATGATGCGTTCAAGTATCTCAAACATCACGTTCGCATTCGGCGCCGGGTAAACTTCGTAGCGTTTTTTAAGCCTGTTTTTTACAGATATCAAGCTATGGTTGACATCGTCAACATAAAGAATTTTTTTTCGAACATGCTCCTGAAGCATGTCCTCAATAATCTGCCTGCGAACTTCATCTTCCATAAGCGCCCTCCTTTTTTATATATCCGGCTCCGATAGTTTTTCGATGATTTTTTGAAAATCCATCACGTTAACGCAGTCCCGCAGCAATACCGCGAGGCCGTCGTCCGATGTGTATTGATACTCTTCAATTTCCGCCATCGCGTTATCCGCACCGTCCATGTCATAATCCTTGCAGGCGGTAAGCAGCTTTGCGAGTATCTCGCCGTCCGGCTTATCCTTTTTGGGTTTCGGATTTTCGGCATCTATGGCCGACAACACGGCTTCAAGCTCGGATATAAATTTATCCATAGCTTCAATGAACGGCGGATTATGCGCGGTGATGTAATTAAAATCGTCGGCCTTCGCCGCGAATTCGAGGGCTTTGGCGCTTTCGCCAAGCTCATTGACAAAAATATCAAAGCACGCCCCCTTTATGCCGTGAACGATTATTTCGTAATCGCGAACATTTTCCTCGCTAAAAGTTTCTATCGAGCCGAGCATGGAGCGGACGCTGTCTGCGTATGAATGCATGATTTTCAGATACATCTCTTCGTCATTATGGTAACGCTCAAGCCCTTTGAGTACATCGAACCCGGGTATTTTTTTATTTAGCATCCACGTCAGGGCTTCGCCGTAAGTTTTGTTTTCTCCGCCGTCAAGCGGCAATTTTTCCGCATACGCCGCCGCGGCGCTTTCGGCCTCGTCAAATTCGCTTTGAAGCACAAGCTCTTTTATGGCGTCGAGGGCCGCCCTTGTTTCTTTCGAGCCGCCCTTAATTTCGGCGAGCATATCAAGCGCGCCTTTTCTGTTATAATCCCCGCACAGTTCCTTAACGGCGAGCACTTTTTCGCGCAAGTCCTCAATCTCTCCGCCCTCGCCGCCATTTTCATCCTGTTGCAGCTTTGATTCAAGCTTTTCCACAAGCGCGCGCAACTCTTTCAAAAAGCCGGATGCCGGCGCCGCTATCTGCCCGGTATCCCGCTCGCGCCCGGCCTGTTCAAGATCGTACGCACGGGCGGAAAGTTCCTTTTCGCCGATATTCGCAAGGGAGCTTTTCATGCCGTGGACGGCCGTGGTAAAATCCCGCGCGCCCTCCTCGGTTTCAATCTCGCCGTTTTCGCACAGTTTTTCTATAAGTTCCACGGCTTTACGGGCGTCTCTGATAAAGGATTCGAGGAGCCTTTTGTCTGCCCGCGTCCCGTCGCTGTCATCCGCCTCCGCGTTGCTCATCAGCTCACGGGCGGCTTCGAGGACTTCCGGCGGCTGTTTGTCGCGTATGTATTTATGGAGTATGGAGTGCAACTGGCGTATGTCTATCGGTTTGGAGATAAAAGCGTCGAAACCGTTTTGCAGGAATATGTCCGCCTGCCCCGCCACGGCGTTCGCAGTCAGCGCGACAATGGGCGCCGTATACCCCGTTTCGCGCAGACGCCTTGTCGTTTCCATGCCGTCCATCCCCGGCATCATGTGATCCATAAACACGATGTCGTACACGTTGCCGGCAGTAATTTTTTTAATGGCGGCGTATCCGCCATTGACGGTTTCAATTTGCAGTTTGTAGGGCTTCATAAGGCCCTCGGCGACGTACAGGTTGGTTTCCACGTCGTCGACAATCAGCACATTTCCGTACGGCATGGGCTCCCGCACGAGCCGCAACTTTTTCTTTTCATGCGTGCGGAACTGTTGCAGGTTTGCCACCAGTTCCGCACCCAGCACCTCGGAGTCCACTGTGGCCTGCGGCAGCTGTACGACAAACAGCGAACCGGTTCCCGGTTCGCTCTCCACATGGATTTCGCCGTTCATGAGATTTACCAAGCGCTGTGTAATGGAAAGCCCAAGCCCCGTGCCTTCAATGGTGCGGTTGTTAAATCGGGAATATTCGTCAAACAGTTTTTCCACTTGCTCTTTCGTCATGCCGTTCCCCGTATCCCGCACGCTTAAAACAAGCGTCACCCCCGTGTTGCTCGGCTTGAAGGTCGTCGACAGCGTGACCTTGCCGGTGTCGGTATATTTGAACGCGTTGGAGAGCAGGTTATTCAAAATTTGCTTGATGCGCAGTTCGTCGCCAATCAGTTGCGCCGGGAGATTTTCATCTATTTGAAGTTCAAACTCAATGGTTTTATCCTCAATCTTCATTATGTTCAGATGCGCGGAGTCGTTTATCAGGCTCGCCACCTTATATTCGGCGGGGAGGATATCCAGTTTACCGGCTTCTATCTTGGAGAAGTCTAAAATATCGTTGATTATGCCGAGGAGCATGTTGCACGAAGCGTATATCTTGCCCAACCCTTCATCAATTTCCGCGGGGAGAGATTCGCTGTGCATCAAGATTTCGGTGACGCCTAAGATAGCGTTCATCGGGGTGCGTATTTCGTGGCTCATGTTGGCGAGGAAAGCGGATTTGGCGCGGTTGGTCATCTCCGCCTCGGCCCGCTGCTTCGCTAAAAGCTGTATATTGGTGATGTCCTGCGCGACCTCTATAAATCCGGCGATATCCCCCTTGATGTTATGCAGGATTTCAATATCGTTTTGATATGAGAAACCGTTATGGCTGAAAAAGGCGCGTTTTTGCCCGCGTTTGGCGCTGACTACGCCGCAATCGTCCGTACCGCATACATCGAGATTACAACTGCGGCACGGCTTGCCTAACATATCCTCGCGCTTTGTCTGTAAAAGTTTCTCGGTAGCCCTGTTGACAAATTTCCAGTTCATATCCGCGTCGGTAACGGAGATGGGCAGCGGGATAGCGTTGAGAATGGATTTGTACCAGTGGGCGTCCGCTTCGTTTTTCGCCATAGCCTCCGCTACCTTGCGCTTCATCTCTTTTTCTTTGGTAATGTCTCTAATCGCGCCGGCCGTTCTGGTCGCGACGCCGTTATTGTCTCTAAGCGTGGTTCCCAGCGCCTGAAAATGGCGGTACTCCCCGCTTTTCAGCTTGAGCCGGTATTCGACATTATAGGGCGTTTCCCCGGTTTGGTCGTTTAGATGCGCCGCAAAAGCGTTAAGCGTTTTCTCCTTGTCATCGGGGTGCAGCCGGTTGCTCCAACTGTGAAGCAGGTTCGGGAACTCGGCTTCGCTTACCCCTAGCATTTGGCGGATCTCGTTCGACCATGTGAACTTGTTGTTGAAATTGACCGGATCGTCGCTCACTACGTCCATATCCCACAGCGCGATGCCGAGCGCGTCGTTCGCGAGCTTGTATTTCATTATGTCGTATTCGTTTGAGCGGAACTGCTCAATAAGCTGTATCTGGTTTCGAAGCCTGAGTTTGACAATAGTGGTGGAGAACGGTTTTGTGATATAATCCGCTATCCCCAAGGCAAACCCCCTCTCCTCGGCCGCGGTGTCGCTTAATCCCGTAATGAAGATAACAGGGATGTTTTTAGTAGCCTCCGAGGCCTTGAGCGTCTCGAGTACGGCGTAGCCGTCCATCTCCGGCATGACGATGTCGAGCAGGATGATGTCGGGCGAATATTTTTCCACCGCTTTAAGAGCCTGCACTCCGTTCTTTGCCGCGTAAACGGTGTAGTTTGGGTTCAGGATGTGCATTAGCGCGAGGATGTTCGAATTTTCGTCGTCAACGATAAGCACGCTGTTTTTTCTGGCTTCGTACATGTTTTTTTCTTTGGTTTCAGTTAATCAAGCGTTTGATGGGATACCTGTATATATATAATAATAATATATTGTAGCGGATATTTTTTCAATTTGATTTTTTTTTTGTTAAATCCTTTAACGGCATAATGTATATTCATATCGAAGAGGTGTCCCCAAGGTCACAATAAAAACCCAGAAAAACCATGGAATTCGAAGAGCAGCAGCCACAGAGCAGTCAATCCCAACATCCTGCCGAAGCCCCCGCGGAAAGCCGCCTCGGTGCCGACCGCACCAAGCTCTCGCTCATGCACTTCGCTTTCCCTATACTGATTGAGAATATCATGTGGGTGGCGATGACTACCGCAGATGTGCTCATGCTCAGCTTTTACTCGGAAAAGGCCGTCGCCGCCGTCAGCCTCGTCGCCCAGTTCGTTTTCTTCATAAACCTGTTTTACTTGATGGTCGCTTCCGGTGCCAGCATCCTTATCTCCCAAAACCTCGGCGCGCGCGATACCGTCACCGCCGGGCGCATCGCGCAGGGGAGCGTCGTCCTGTCGGTCATCCTCTCCGTGCTGGTGAGCGCCGTCATGTGCCTGAGCGCCGACTGGATTATCAGCCACTACAAACTCGACGGGGATGTGCACAAATACGCCGTCCAGTACCTGATGATATACAGCGCCGGGTCGATGGCCGCGGCAATCTATATCATCGTTGATATAATCATCAGGTCTTACGGGCATACGCGCGAATTGATGTTTGTCAACGTCGGCACCATGATTCTAAACGTCACCGGCAACTACATCTTTATCTTCGGCGCGTTCGGCGCCCCGGTTTTGCGTGTGAAAGGGGTCGCGCTGTCCACGGTTTTAAGCTACTCCATCGCCTGCGTGATACTCTATTTCATACTGAAAAGAAAGCGCGACATTAAGTTAGAGCGCGGCGGTTTTTTCAAGGTGCCGAAATCCATCTACCGCCAGATACTCGCCGTCGGCATACCTACCGCCGGGGAAAACATGTCCTACAACCTGAGCCAGATAGTGATAATGCGCATAGTGGCCGCGCTCGGAACCGATGCTATGACCGCGTTTGCCTACGCTATGACCGTCCTGCGCTTCGTGTTCATCGTGCCGATCTCCATCGGCCACGCCGTGCAGATAAAGGTCGGCTACTTCGTCGGCGCGAAGATGGCGGACATCGCCCAGCGCAAGGTGTACCGCTACTGGGCCTTAGGCTTCGCGATCTCGCTTGGCTTAGTGATAATCGCCAAAATTTTCGAGGCCCCGTTTCTGAACATCTTCACCCAAAACGCGGAAATCCAGGGCTTAGCTTTCGGCATACTGACGGTCGCGCTCTTGCACGAGCCCGGCAGAAATTTCAACGTAATAATCATCCCCGCCCTGAAAGGCGCCGGCGACGTCCGTTTCCCGGTTTACGTGGGGATGATCTTCATGTGGGGCGTAGGCGTAACGCTGGCGTATATCTTCGGTATAAAATTCGGGTGGGGGCTGGCTGGCATTTGCCTTGGCATGGCCTTTGACGAGTGGAGCCGCGGAGCGGTAATCTTTTGGCGCTGGCGCAAGGGGCGGTGGAAGACGAAAGCGCTGGTGGGGAAAAATTAATTGTATCCTGCCCGCAATGCCATGTCCGCCAAAACGATTGCCGCCATTGATTCAACGACCGGGACGGCTCTAGGGGTTACGCAGGGGTCGTGGCGGCCTGCCGATTTTAGCACGGTTTCGTTGCCCTGATAATCCGTGGTAATTTGTTCCTTGCCGATTGTTGCGGTTGGTTTGAACGCTACACGGAAATAGATCGGGGCGCCGTTTGATATGCCGCCTTGAATGCCGCCGCTGTTATTTGTTTTGGTGGCGAGGGGTGCAGCGGGCGGACACTGGCCGCCACCGCGGGTGAACGGGTCGTTATGTTCGGAGCCGCGCATTGCCGCGCCGGCGAAGCCTGAGCCGATTTCGAAACCTTTGGCGGCGGGGATCGACATCATAGCTTGCGCGAGCATCGCTTCTAATTTTTGAAAGACAGGTTCGCCCCATCCCGCGGGGACATTGCGGCATACGCAGGTAATCACGCCGCCGATTGAATCGCCGTCGTCCCTGACCCGTTTTATCAACTTTTCCATTGATTCGGCGGCTTGCGGGTCGGGGCAGCGAATTGGGTTTCGGTCGACGATGTCGCGGGTTATGGTGTTGATGTCTATACGGTTTTTGCTGCTGCTATCACCGCTGTTAACACTACAGCCGCTATCTACTCCAACGCTAACATCTCCGGTCGACGACACGAACGCCACAATCTCCACGCCGAATTTTTCGCGCAAAAAAATTTCCGCGGCCGCCCCCGCCGCGACCCGCCCTACCGTCTCCCTCGCGCTTGCCCGGCCGCCGCCGCTTTTGGCGGTAACCCCATATTTTATCATATAGGTGTAATCGGCGTGGGATGGGCGTGGGATGGTGTTTGTTATTGCGTAATCGTTGGGGCGTTGGTCTTTGTTTTTTACGACGAGGGCGATGGGCGTTCCGAGCGAGCGTCCGTTTTCAACGCCTGAAAGTATCTCTACAGTGTCGGCTTCGTCGCGTTGTGTGGTAATGGAGCTTTGACCCGGGCGCCGGCGGTCAAGCTGTATTTGTATAACGCCTGCGGTTAGCGGGATATTTGCGGGGAAGCCGTCGATAACTGCGCCCACGGCGCCGCCGTGCGATTCGCCGAAGGTTGTGACTCTCAGGTAGTTTCCGAATGTGCTCGACAAGTTATATCCCTTGCAAATTTTCCAAAATTATCCGCGCGGTTTCCTCCGGCGTTTGCGTGTCATTTTCTATTACGATGTCGGCGAGTTCCGTATAGATTGGAACGCGTCTTTCCCATTCCGCCGTGATCTCTTCCGCGCTTTTCCCCATTGACGCCGGCCGGCCTTTCTTTTCCATCCTTTGCAGGACGGTGCCGGAGCCGCATTTCAGGTAGATGATCTTGCCCATTGTTTTTAGCAGTGCGCGGTTATCTTCGCACATTGGCGTGCGCCCGCCGGTTGATAGTACGGAATCGCGCATGTTTGACAGGGAGCGGAGCGCGTCGTTTTCGCGTTCGGCGAAGCCGTCGGCGCCGGAGTCCTTGAAGATTTCGCGGCAGCCGGCGCGCTTTCCAGATTTCCGTTCGTATCGGCTCTCGACGATCTGGTCGAGGTCAAAGTGGCGCTGGCCTGTTTTGGCGCAGATGGCGTTTGCGGTGGCTGATTTGCCGCTGGAGGCGAATCCTATTAATATTGTGTTCATAACGAAATTTTTTTGATCTCAAATTTCATCGTTCCGCGCGGCGCTTTTATCTCTACCGTATCGCCTGCCGAATGGCCGAACAGCGCCTTGGCGATGGGGGAGCTGGCGGATATTTTGCCTGCTTCCGGGTCGGCCTCCGCGCCTGTTATCCGGTACTCTACCTCCTCATTGTAGGTAAAATCCCACAGCGTCACCTTTGTGCCAATCACGACCTTATCGGTGCTGATGTTCTCAATGTCGATAATATCCGCTGTAGCGATTTTCCCCTGCAATTCGCTGATACGTATCTCGTTTAACTGCAACGCGTGTTTTGCCGCTTCGTACTCGGCGTTTTCGCTCAAGTCCCCGTGTGAGCGGGCGAGGTCGAGCTGCGCGGCAATTTCGCGCCTTTTTACGGTCTGCAACTGTTCAAGTTCGGCGGCGCAATCTTCGTATTCTTTGCGCGTTAGGCATATTCTTTCCATGAGTTAACGTTTCCCTTTCTCGTTTTGCGCCTGTTCCATCATCCTTTGGTATTGCACACGGTTTTCCGGGTCCCGGTCTTCCAGCAGCGCACGTTCCATCGCGGCTATTGCCTCGTCGATCATATCGTGCTCAATGAAAAATTCGTGGCGGATAGCGCGTGGGCGCCAGTCCCAGGGCATCATTTCAACACTCCTGTCGAAGAATTTGTGAACGGCTGCTCTGTGCCCATTGTACCGGTTTTCGGCTTCCATAAATTGCTGTGCCAGTCTAGATTTTTCCTCCGTTTTTACAGATTCACCTGCGGCGCTGTCCGCGTCTGCCGCCGCGCCCGTTTCTGCCCTTGTTTTTGCCATTAACTCCGCTTCGTCCTCAGCCAGCGTTCTGAGCATGCCAACCTCCCTGCGCAGGTTGTTCATCGGATTACGCAGGTCAAACGCTATTTGCAGATAATTGGTGAGTAATCTGCGGGAAGTATCATTGTTCCTTGCCTGCCCTATCCCCTGAAGCGAGAACACGGAGTCGACCATTAGGACCGTGCGGTCCAGATCGTAGAAGTTTTCGGCTGTTACCCTCTCCGGCATGAGCTTATAGACCAGCCCTTGAGCCTGCAGGAACGGGGTGAGCCCCATAAGGTTGTCTTCGGAGACGGTCATGGCGAAATAGATCGGTTTGCTCCACCTGTTGGCGTCTACTATGTTCAGTACCATCATGTCCTGAACGCGCAGGACGCGGCGCTGCTGTATGCCGGGCAACAAGAACGTCAGGTTCGCGCCTCTGAGTGTATGCATGCGCGGCTCCTGAAACGGGTTAATCTGCGCTTGGAGCCTGTCAATTTCGTCTTCCGTGTAGGAGATCGGCACGCGCGGTTCAAGTTTTTGGAGCTGCTTGATGTACCAGTCGGTATTGAGCAGGCTCAGGTTGACGACGCGCACATCGTTGCGGATGCCGTACGCTTCCTGCAACGCCCAAAGGGGGAATGTGTCGTTATCGCCATTGGTAAAAATAATACCGTTGGGGGCGCAACTGTTGAGCAGGTTGTAAGCATAGTCATACGCCACCCAATCGCCCGCGCGGGTGCTGAGCTTATAGTTTGAAACAGCGGGGATTACGGGCGAAACTATGAGGACAACCGCGCAGAGAGGCGCCGTAACCGTTCTCGCGATCTTCTCCTTAGAATTGAAAAGCGCGTGCATGAGACAAGCCGATGCAAGACCCACCCACATACCGAAGTACATGAACCCTGCCGTAAAAAAGTAGTCACGCACCCTGACCTCGCGGTGCACTGTAGGCATCGGCCCCTGCTGGCCCATGCGCATCCATTGCTCGTAATCAAACCTTTCGGGGCGTTTGCCGTCCGCGAAGTTCATGTAAAAAACCATCCCGATAGTCGTCAAAAGCACAAGCGAAACGAGGAAAACAGCGGTCGGGCGGTTCTTCTTGTACAGATACCACCAGCCGTAAATCATCAGCGCGGTAGGGATTAAATAAAGGATAAGTTTGGCCATCCCCTGCGTGAACCCCGTGTTGAAGAATGAGCGCTCCGTATCCGCAAGGTCAAACCGGAAAAACTGTGTAAGGTGGAACCCGCCGAAACCCATGTGCCCCTCGATGCCAAACTGGCTCGACCAAAGCCCGCGCCGCCAAAACATGCGCGAAATCATGCTCTCGGAACCGTACTGACGCCTTTCAAGGAAGCCGATCAGCGCCTCCCACGTCGCCGGATGGTTTTCGTTAATCATCGGCTCAAGCGCGGAACGGATTGGGATAAATATATGTACGGAGTAGCCGAGTATGGCAAACAGCGCGAAAAAGAAGCAGAGCCGCCACTCGCGACGGTGAGTAGTCGAGGTCAGAGACATGATCAGGGTCATGATGAGCACCGCCGGGCCGACCTTTATAAATATGGAGAGGCTATATATGATGGAGGCCATGAGTATCCCCGTAATCCAAAGCCGCCAGTCCTTGCGCTTTTTCTCATCCCACATCACCATAAAAAGAAATGCCGGCGGGAAGATAATCATTGTATACATGTGCAGCCCGATACCCAAAAATCCTAAAAACGCCACCAAAATCAGCAACTTGTCGCGGTCGGCGTTTTTGCTCTGCGCCCATCTAAGCATCAGCCACGTGCAGATAGCGATGTTGAGCATCGACAGGTTGTAAACGGAAGTTTCCACCGCGCTGAACCAAAACGTATAGCCGAAAGCCGCGAACAACCCGCCGACAAGCCCGCCGCCGTAAAGGGCGACCCTCTTTTGGAGCGTGTCGGGGACGCCGATAAACATTTTTGCCGCCTCTACGATGACAAGGTATATGAACACCGCCGTAAGCGAACTCGACAGCGCTACGATAAAGTTCATCCGGTAGCCGACATCCTCAAAAAACGGCAGGAACATGCTCGAAACCCGCATCACAAGCACAAAGAGCGGGTTGCCGGGCGGGTGGGGGATCCCCAAAGAGTGCCCCGCGGCGATATACTCCCCGCAGTCCCAAAACGCGACCGTCGGAGCGACGGTAGTGAGGTAAACGGCAAACGATACGAAGAAGACTACTGCGGCCGACAGCGCGTTATAACGTGTATTCGCGCTATTGAGAGTCTGTTCCAAATTAAAACCCTTTCGTTACGTCAACATCAGACGGTTTTTTATTGACTTTAAAAACACGCGGAAACCCGCGAGAAATATAAAATACATTGTGCGCGGTTTACAGTCAATAGTTTAAGTTGAACCATATTAATTTTATCTGTAAATAATTTTTTTCAAAAAACATTTGTTTTTTTAGGAAAAATAACCTATATTTAAAGGTGTATATGGAAACACCTATTTTTGAATGGGACGAAAATAAAAACAAAACAAACCTTGTAAAGCACAAGGTAAGTTTCGACGACGCCGCGAAAGCGTATCTAGACCCGAACCGAATAGACCTTTACGATGAACATCACAGCAAACCGGACGAGGACAGGTGGCTCTATATAGGCGCGGCAGCCGGAACCGTACTGTTTGCGGTTAAAACCGAACCCTATGAAAACATCGTGCGGATTATATCCGCGCGGCGCGCTCTGAAACATGAAAGAGAGGTATACTATGCCCATGGTAAGAAAAACCGTTAGCCAGCTTTCATCCGTAAATGAAAAGCAACTAAAAGCTTTAGCCAATTCGGGCGATAGCGACATAGACACTTCCGATATGCCTGCGCTTTCGGCAGAGCAGCTATCTCGCTTTGTACCCGCCAAGCTTCTGAACCGCTCGCTCTATCGTCCTGTCAAAGTCCCTGTCAAGGTCAACTATGACGCCGATATTTTAGAATGGTTCAAATCTTTCGGCAAAGGTTACCAAACCCGTATGAACTCCGCCTTGCGGGAGTACATGCTTTCTAATTGTGTCCTGAATGAGCCTATGTTCAAATACGAATCCAAACCCATAAACAACCCCAACGAGGCATAAAAAATGGATATGGCAATGGCAAAAATCACGGAAAACGTCCCGCTTGCCGGCAAAACCACCTACCAAATCGGCGGCCCCGCCAGGTTTTACGCGGAACCCGAAAGGGAAGGGGAGATTATTGAGCTATATCAATACGCCGCGGAGCGCGGGTTAGCCGTGTTTGTCCTTGGGAATGGGTCTAATTTGCTTGTCAGTGACGGCGGGATTGACGGGCTAGTGATAAATCTTTCGGCCAAATTCGTTGCGATTAACTGGGGCGACGGCAAAACCGTGTCTGTCCTCAGCGGTTTTTTACTGGACGATCTAGCCGCCGCCGCCGCGGAGCGGGGCCTTGCCGGCATTGAGGAGCTGTCCGGGATTCCGGGGACAGTCGGCGGGGCGGTGATCATGAACGCCGGCGCGTTTGACACCGAGATCGCCCGGACGCTGCGCAGCGTCCGCGTGCTTAGGGTCGCCGGGCTGACAATTGAGAACCTTCCCGCGCCGTCACTGGGATTAGGTTACAGAACCAGCGTGCTCAAAGGTAGCGGCGACGTAATCCTTTCCGCTGTTTTTGAATTTGAACCGGCAGCGGACGCCGGGCGCCCGCTCTCAGTCCGCGAACAAATTTTGCGCAAGCGGAACGAAAAACAGCCGCTGAACTACCCCAATTGCGGCAGCGTTTTCAAACGCCCCGCCGGAAACTATGCCGGAACGTTAATAGAATCGTGCAGCTTGAAAAATTTCAAAATCGGCGGCGCGGCGATATCGGAAAAGCACGCTAACTTCATAATAAACACCGGAAACGCCACGGCCGAGGACGTCAGGGGGGTGATACGGCACGCGCAAGAAGCCGTCTACGAAAAAAGCGGGTTCCTCCTGGAACCCGAGGTGATTTTCGCTGGTGATTTCACGAAACCGTTGTACACGCCTGAAAAGTCTTGATTTTTGCGATTCCAAAGATTTATATTACTATACATGAAATACGAAAAATTTATAACCGGCCCTTTGGAAGTGAACACCAGCGTTGTCCCGCGTGACGACGGTACTTGCCTGATTATCGACCCTTCGAACGGCTGCGGCGAGGTTCTCGCGTATTTGCGGGAGCAAAATCTGCGGCCGCTGGCGATATTGCTGACGCATGGGCATTTTGACCATATCATGGGCATTCCG
>JAITFQ010000141.1 GCA_031281225.1 Chitinispirillales bacterium | reverse complement strand
GCCCCAGCAGTTCGCTTAGCAAACCGCTCAACACAACAAAATTCGCCTTGTCGCGCAAAATGCCTTTCATGGCATAATCAAAGCTAATCAGGGTATGTTTCATGGGCTATCTCCTTTCGGTCAAATTCGTAATCTATAATATACATGACCGCAACGGATAAAACAAAGAAAAACGCTCAGCACCTCAACACCGCGATTTCCCCCTCCGTTTCCCACGATATCCGTTCGTCCCACGGCTTTTTTTTCGTTTCCGCGCGGGTGTTGTATGAGCGGATGAGCTTGATTTCTATGATGTAGGTTTTGTTGTTGTATTCTACTGCCAAATCCATTCTTCCGCGTCCTGCGGCGTATTCGCGTTCTATAATTATAGAAGATACTCAAACCGCACGGCAAGGATACCGAAAATAAAAAATGAATTTTAGCGTTTTGATTTTAATGTTGCGGATTTCCGTGAAATATACTATATTATATACAGGGGAAGTGTCTCGTGGCCATCCATATCACACATTGTGATTATGGTGAAAAGTGTTGAAAACTGTTAAAAAACTGTCAAAAACTGTTGTCGCGGGGGCGGGGGCATGCACGGTATAGAGGACATTGCGAGAAGTGTGGGGAGCTACATACCGCTGAGCGCGGGCAGGGGCCTCTCGTACTATACCGGCAGTATCAGCATAGACCCCGAAAGGCTCGCCGTTACGGCGACTGCGCCGCGGCAGCCCGACGAGTACATCCCGTCCAACCCCGCTCCGGTGGGCGAACCCGAACCCGCCGCCCGCGAAAATGTTCAAAACCGTGATGAAGACGATGGCCCTCAGGAGGATTTTACCCCTGAGGAACTGCGCGTAATAGACGACCTGCGCGCCCGCGACCAGGAGGTCAGGGCCCACGAGCAGGCGCACATGGCTGCCGGCGGCGGATACACCGGCGGCGCGACCTATCAGTTTGAGACCGGCCCCGACAACCGCCAGTACGCAGTCGGCGGCGAGGTTAGCATCGACGCGTCGCCCATCAGGGACAACCCCGAGGCGACCATAGCCAAAATGCAGGTTGTCAGAGGCGCCGCCCTCGCCCCCGCAACCCCATCCGGCCAGGACCGAGCCGTAGCCGCCGCCGCCGCACGGCACGAAGCCAACGCCCACATCGACCTACGGGAAATGAGAGCCGAAGAAGCGCGGGAGGAGGCTGGTCAAAACAACCGTAGCGAAAATCAGGAGGTTGAACTATCAAGAATTTCTGTTGACGCAACGACAGCGTACGCAAATCCGTTTAACCCGGTAACATTCCAGCCGGTTATTGATTTGGCCGGATAATGTTTTAGCGTTTACGTTTTTTAACGGCACCCTGTCCCCGCGCCATCTCCTGAAACCCGCGGGCTAATTTGTAAAGCAGCGAAACCGCGGCCAAATGCGGCAAGGTGTTTATGACCCAAACCCAGGACTTTTTACGTTTTTTTCTTAACATTTAATTTATCTCTATCTAAATCTGAATAGTGATAACGGTAAGGACGGTTACATTATGGAATATACTACAGGCGCAGTCGGCAAGTGCATTTGTATTCGGCTTCACGAAAATGATCCCGTGTACCAAACCATTCAGGACGTCGCCGCCAAAGAAAACGTCGGCGCCGGCGTCGTGTTCGTAGTCGGCGGGGTGAAAAACGGGGCGGTGGTCGTTGGGCCGGCCGATCAGGACGAAAGGCCGCTCAGGCCGACTGTAAAAAAGTTCGACGACGCGCGTGAAATCGCCGGCGTCGGGACGCTGTTCAAGAACGAGGCGGGCGAGCTGAAGCTGCACATGCACGCCTCCATCGGCAAGGGCGCGGAACAGATCGTCGGGTGCCCGCGAAACGGGCTCGACTGCTGGCTCGTCACGGAGATTATCATACTGGAACTGACGGGCGTTTCGGCGATCAGAGCGAAGGAGGCTTCGGGGATGGAGCTTTTGAAAATTTTGCCGGGGATATAGCACCCGCAAACAAATTACCACATTTTGCAGGCATCCCGTAGCCAAAGCAAACTGACGGCAGAGCCTGTCGAAGCCAAAACAAAAATAACCGGACGGTTTTCTGTCCGGTTATTTTTGGTTGGAGCGAGGGGGAGACTTCCCCCCTTAAAATATGTGTTGACTTTAATCCTTTGACTTTTTTCAGGATTCAGGATTAGAAGCCGACAGTAGCTTCCACACCGCCCCAAAGCCTTATATTGTCGCCCATTACTCTGCTAGGCACCAAGTCCATGCCTATCATAGTAGCAACGCCAATCTTTCCGCCCGAAAACCACATACCGACGTTGAAGCCAAGGGCTTCTTTTACTTCCAGGTCTGCGTCGCTGGTCAGATCATCCCACTTAAACTCACCGCCGGCCCAAAGACCCATCTGGTCGGTAAACACAAAGCCGAACTCAATGCCTGCTACCAGGTTCATTTGCATGTCATCGTCAAGAGGGAAATCCGGATTTCCGAAATTCAAGCCAAACCCAACCTTTGCGCTAAGCGATACCATATCCGTCAAACCGGTCTTGAGCAACACAGCGGGCATTATACCGAACACATCGTTATCTACAGGGATTCCGAGGTTGAGAGCGCCCGTGAGGAGTTCGTCAACAAGCTGATAACGGCCTCCTAATACGTAGCGTGAGTACAAGTTGGCAGCGCCCTTTGAACTGAAAATTTCAAAGTTTTCCACAGGGCTGTAGCGGATCCTTATCCCGAATTCGCCATCATAGTAACCGAATGTCGCCTCCCCCTCGCCCTGATCAATTACAGGGTCATAGCTCCACGCCGCCATAGACGGTGTCACCGCCAGCAAACATGCCGCAACCGCAGCCGCAAACAACTTTTTCATAAAACTGCTCCTTACTATTGAAAAATGTGAGAAGATATTCATATAATTACAATATAGGTTATGCGCAAACGATAATCAATAGGTAAATTAACTTTTTTTTTAACTGGTTTTCATTTTGTTTTTATAAAACAATATCTTATATTAATGCCTATGCTTAGCAAACAAAAAGACCTCGACCGTCTCCACGACGCCCTTGACCGCGGCGACCGTGATGGCTGGACGTTATACATCCGCGGTCTCGGCGCCGACTCCGCCGACCTCCGCGGCGCCGACCTCGCCGGTCTCGACCTCAGCGGCTGGTGCCTCGAGGGCGCAGACCTCGGCGACGCCGACCTCAAGGGGGCGCGGCTCTGCGGGGCCAAGATGGCGGGCGTGAAGATCGACGGCGCCAACCTCAGCGGCGCGGACTTCACCGCTGCCGACCTTGAGGGCGCCTCAATAGAGTCGAGCAACCTCAGCGGCGCCGACCTCACGCGCGCGCACCTCCGCGCCGCAAAGATATCCGGCGCGGTGGCGCGCGGCGCGCGGTTCAGGGAAGGCCGCATGTACAGGGTGCACATCAGCAACTGCGACATGCAGGGGGTAAACTTCAGCATGGCCGACGGCCGCTACGGCACCTGCGCGGACAGCGACCTGCAAGGCGCCGACCTGCGCAGCAGCAATTTTGCCCGCACCGCCTTCAAAAGCGTAAAGATGAACAACGCCAACCTTTCGCTGGCCTACTTCGGCGGCGCGGAGTTCGAAGCCGTAAACCTTGAAGGCGCGGAACTCAAGGGGTGCTCGTGCCCCGCGGTAGTTTAAACCAGATTTGCGGCATCCCGAAGGGGGCGCCTTTGCGAAAAAATGCAAAAAGGGCTACCGCGGAGCGGCAACCCTTTACTGCTTTACATCACCCCAAAATTTTACCTCACAGGCCTGCGCAGCACGTGGAATGTTACGTCAACGGTGCCGCTTTCGTTTACGATCTGCCTGGTAACGGTCCTCACCCTTCTTTTTACAAGGGTTGGACTCGTGTTGGGGTCATCGTAATCGTATTCATCCCAGCCCCAATCGTCGTCACCGTCTATAAAAGCCCCCACGTCGAAAGCGATCTCGAAAAACTTATCGGTACCGGGCGCGAAAATGGTACCGGGGTCGGCTTTAATATGGTAGTTCGCTACGATGTCAAAATACCAAGCCGAACTTTGACGGGCGTCCATAACTTCGCATATCGCGGTATAGAAACCGGCATCTATCGGCAAATAAACGCCTTTATGCTCGGGTGGGACAGGATTGCGACCGGCGCCGGCGCCGTGTATGGACATTGAGTACATGTTATTCGGCAACAGCGGGCTCCCGTCGTACAAGGGGATGTCTGTAGCGTCTAAAGTATCATAGTCGACATTCCACACCGTTTCAATCCAATTATTTACGTCGTCTTCGCTCACCGAAATAGCGAACAGGTAGGGATGATCGGCTGTTCTCCAGGTGAACCTGACTTCCGTTTCTCCGTCGGGGAAAAGGTCCGCAAACACCGCTCTCACCGCCACCGGATTATCAGGCATGACGAAGAAGGTTTCGTCGCTGTCCGCGTCGTTAAACTTCACGCCGGGGCTTGACGTCACCCACCACTTGAACCCTTGCCCCGTGGGCGCTGTTCCAGCGAAAATATCGACGGTGTCACCCTGGCTATAATTTCCGTCGCCCTCCGCGTCTTTGCCGTTACTCGAAACTATCACCGCGTAAGTCGGCACTGGCTCGTACACCGCCCGCACGGCTACGTGGAAAGCGGGCATTTTGAACGTGGTGCTGCGGTTTTCATCGTCGGTAAAATTTACGCTGGGGGTAGACGTCCAGTGGCTAAACGCGCGGCCGTTGACCGTGGCGGGGGTGCTGACCGACACCTGGTCGCCATCCTTATAGTTACCGCCGCCCGACACGCCGCTCGTGGCTGGGCTTGAAACTACCACACCGTAGGTCCTGTCGGTGTCTTCCACACACGACGACGCCAAAAGCCCTATGGCAACCGTCGACAAGCCAAGCAAAAACAGTTTTTTGAACTTCAGCATAGGTACCGCCCCTCCGTTCGTGTAGCGGGCGGCTTGCCGCCGCTACTGGTTAAATTATTTTACTTGTTGAACCCTGGTACATTTTATCGATTACCGAAACCTCTCCGGCATCGGTCTGCGTATCACATAGTATTCCACGTCGAGAATTCCTCCGGCTTTTACGATCTGCTTAGTTTCGGCTCTTGCCTTGCGGAACGCGGGCGTAACGTTACGCCCGGCGAGTTCCTCCTGGAACCAGCCATCGTCGATTTCACCTTCTAAAAATTCCTCTATTTCAAATACCACTTCAAAGTACCTGTCCGTACCGTCGGCATCATCAGTGGCAGGGTTGATCTGGACGCGGTAGTTCGCGACTATCTCAAAGTACCACTCGCCGAAACGGAAGTCCTTAACGCCGGCGACCGCGGTATACCAGCCGTTATCCGGCCCCATGTTTACCCGAAACCATTGGTTTCTGCGGCTGCCACCGGTAGTACTCGAAAAAACGTTATTGCTTATTCTGGTGCTTCCGCTGTATTTGGGCATATCCGTGAAGTCATAATCGTCAACGCCAACAAAATCCAAATATACCTCATTATACCACATCTTTACGTCATCATAGCTTGCCGAGACATGCAGAATATGGTCTCTTTCCAGCGTCGGGTCCCACGTAAACCTGACCTGCGCGTCGCCGTCAAAATATATACACATCGAAAAGACCATCAGGCCCGCAACCGCCATTGCTAACCCCAACAGAAAACCCTTTTTAAATATTTGCATTATACCGCGCTCCTTCATCTTTAATTGTGTTTTTGTTATCAAGCGGTACTGGCGGTATCGGCATAGTGGGCGAACGCTGTTCGCCCCTGCAATAATGTATGCGGGATACTGCCGGATTTTTTGTCGATAAAAAATGGGCGGGCACTAAGTCCGCCCGTACTGTTTTACCTGCGCCCTCTTGAACCTATTCTCCTGTGCAGGAGTTCCGCTACGATTTCGTTCGATACCGCCCGTACTTCGGCGTCGTTTCTGATCAGCGCGGTGCTTTCGCCGGTCGCTATGACCCGGCAGGTTTCGAGGTCGAGTATTCTCGCCCATACACTATTGCCGCGGCCCGCTTTTTCGATGTCGATTATAACCAAATATTCGATTTCGAAGTCGGTTCCGACCCGGCAGAAGTCTCTATCTTCGAGCAGCCGCCCGCGGTTGCGCGCCTGGACCCTGTCGGCTTCCCTGAAGAACTCGCGCGCGCCGCGCCTTGGCACCGAGTATGCTCTGCCGGATGTCAGGCCGTTGACGATCGACTGAGCGAGTTCTTCGCCGAGCCTCGCTTCCTCAATGCCGTACACGTAGGCCGCGATCTGGTTGCCGCGCGGCGGGGGCGGCGGGGTGGTAACAGCGGCGGTAACCGACGCGCCGCCCACCTGCACGGTTATCGACCTTGTCCCTATGCGCCTGTTCGTGAGCTCGGCGGTTAGGGCGGTCGCTGCGGTGCGTATCTCCGCGCTGTTGCGGATGAGGCCGGTGTATTCGGCTGTCGCCACCACCCGGCAGTTGCTAAGGTCGAGTATGCGCGCCCAAACGCTGTTGCCGCGGCCAGCCCTCTCAATGTCGATAACGGTCAGAAACTGCACGCCGAAATCGGAACCGATGCGGCAGAAATCTCTGTCTTCAAGCAGGCGGTTGCGGTTGCGGGATTGCGCCCTGTCGGCTTCCCTGAAAAACTCTCGCGCACCGCGGCGCGGCTGCGAGTAGTGCCTGGTGTTGGCAAGGTTGGTGACGACAGCTTCCGCCAGCTCTTCCGCATTAGCTGAGTTTTCGGCACCGAAAACGTAAGCGGCGATTGCGTTGCCGCTGGCGGGAGCGGGCGGCGGCGGTGCGGTACGGGCCGTTCCGACCTGACCGTAGGCCGTCAAACAGAACAACGGTAACACTACCGTCGCAAACGCAAAAAGTTTTTTTAATCTAAGCACTCTAAGCCTCCTTAAAATTGTGATAGTTATTTTAAATAATTGATGTCAACGGCAAAGATATTCTTAAAAACCGCCGCCAAAGCCAGGGCCGTGGCGGCGGGTGAAAATATTAGCCCCTACGCGTACGAATTACGAAGTAGTCCACTTCAAAAGCCCCATAAGCGTTAACCACTTTCCGCGTATATACCTTTCTCATGGCGGAGCGGCGCCCTCCCCTTCCCTTCTTGAGCCTGGGGTCAGTGTCAGGATTCGTGTACGCGTCATCAAACCAACCCAAATCGTCTTCCCCCGCCAAAAAAGTGCCTACGTCAAAAGCGACTTCAAACCATCTTTTAGCGTCGAAGTCGTAGCGAGCGTCGTTGTCGAGGCTGACCCTGTAATTCGCGACGATAAACGCGTCGCTGTCAAATAACTCATCATAAACCGAGGCCACGGCGGTATACCAGCCGTCTTCCTCATTGAGGTCATCTATGGAGTAATAGACGCTTTTGTGGGCTGAGACGGTGCCATAACTGAAGACGTTGTTCGGCAGGCTGGGGCTTCCGAAAAACTTAGGCTCATCCGTGAAATCCTCATCCGACCACTCCGCGTCAAGATCAAGATACACGTCATTCAACCACGTCGCTACATCCCCTTCGCTCGCGATTATGTAGTTGATATTCTCCTCTTCCGCCGCTTCCCATGTAAACCTTACGTACGCCCACCCGTCGCTCACAAACGACGCCGTGACCGTTACCGGCCTGTCGGGCATGACGAATGTGGTCGCGGAGTCCGTATCGTTGTCGAAGTCTATAATATTGGGGACCGCGGTCCAGTTGTTAAATATTTGACCCAGCGGCGCCTTTCCGGCGTTGATGGATACCACATCGTCTTCATAATAGGGCCCGCCGCCCCCCGCGCCCGCGCCGGCGCTCACGACAACAACCGCGTACTCCTCCGCCCCGTCGTCAATCCAATGCGCCGTCACCGTTATATCGCCCCTAGGCATGGTAAAGTAACTGATTTTGGGATACTGTGCCCACACGTGAAATGTCACGGGCGGGGTAGATGTCCACCTGTCAAAACCGTCCTTATCCGCGGGTATTAAACCGTAATCGAGGTACACTATTTCCCCCGGAAACGCGAATGTGGTGGCTAGATAATTGTCGTCTTCACCGGCTACAGCCGCGCCGCCGTCCGTACCCGCGTTTATAACCACAACCTTATGCGGATCATCTTCCGGGCTTTCTAGACAAGCCGGCACAAACAACCCCACCGCCACCAGCGCTGCCGCCAAAAAAAGCAGCCTTTTCAACTTCAACATGCTAAAAACTCCTTTATTTTAAGTTTATACCACAAAATAGCGAGGGCACCCGCCGCGCGCAACGCCCCCGCCCGTTTTTCCGAGTCTCCGAGTTATTTATTTATCAAGTTATCGCTTATCAATATACACTACGGTTAGACCGTAATGCAATAAAAAATGTTACAAAGTTAAATCAAAATCAAAGTCACAATCAAAACACTATGGGATGATAGTGAAATTAACAAGCAAAATTTATGATAATAACAAAAAAACACAAAACTATTGAAAAATTATTTGATGAAAACTTCTAGAAATCAAATAGAAGGGTGACGCATTGTCGAAGTCAGGAGGTCGTGCCCCTACTCCAATTGCCGATATAAAATCATCTTCTAATGTTGGCAAAATAGTAATTCAAACCCACGCGGAGTTGATGAAACTGTTGCCCGTCGGCTGCTGCCCCGTCATCCCATTTTTTTTCATAATGGTTCGTCAAGCCTACAATATAGCTAACATCGACCGCCCCGTTTTTCATAAAGTGTACGCCGCACCCAATTACTAGACCAACGTCGAGCTGCTTTGATTCGTACCATGCCAGATCTGGTTTTTTACCCGGCCGCCCCGGCGTCCTGATGTCGAGCCGCACACCACCCTGCCAGTAATTTCGCCAGTTCCCCACCACGTAGTCCTGCTGGAACAGCAACGGGATAATCATTGCCCGCATTCTGTACTCTTCCATTATCCCCTTCGTGGTGAACCCCACGCCGGAATTAAAGTGCGTACTCTGCGACAGGCGCGTACTTGTTATTATGGCCGTCTCGGTGGCGGCGAAGCCGTCGTAGTCCGAAAACATCCCGTACCAATGCCCGAGCCAAGCCCCGGCCCCGATCCTCGTATCCCCCCTGCGCGACGCCGACGAGGAGGTTTGCGCGAAAGCTGTGCAGCAACTACAAATCAATACTGCAAAAATTATCATCTTTTTCATTTTTGACCCGTTTCATGTGAATGACATATGATCTATGACTTTACAAAATAATATCTGCCCAAACAAATTTTCAAGAATTATCAAAGCGCCATTTATCAAGCTCGGGTATAACGACCTCTTTTTCCGCTTGGTTAATAGACTTGGATTTCTGTATCTTATCTATGATTTTCATCATATCATTATAATTAATATTGCCTACTTTTTTAATAATCCTGTCAGAATTAAAATTATACGTTTTGAAACAGGAAACAAAGCGGTCAATATCTCCCAAAAAACCATAATCAGATGAGTTTATCATAAAATCATCAAAGTTTTTACGGTGATTTGTGTTTATCAAAAGATATTTGTCTTTTGACACGGATATACATACGCAGTGTTTAGTATTGCGGTGGCCTATTTCCCCGGAAACGTCCATTATGAGTACATCTGATATTTCCGGCATATTAGAGAACCATGTTTTTCGCCAAAAGAGTCAAATCTTCTACCAGCCAATCTTCTTCAATAATGTCTTCAAACGGTATTGGCGCGCTGTCGTTATATCCGCGCAAAGCATAATTTTTTTCCCAGGCCGGTTCCTTATGATTTTTTTCCCTGACTGCCTTAAAATCCAATCCCGCGTACTCGCTAAAACCATAATTTAAAGCTTCCACGTCCGATTCGGAAAGATAATCCAACATCGGGGCTCTCTCCGCGAATAAAGTATTGCCGTCTCTGAAGAAGCCTATCCCCTGACGCTTTATTTTAGACGCGTCGTACAACCAGCTAGGCACAGTCCCAAATTCCATAGCCACGTAGCTGTCCCCTGTTATCGGGCTAGCGTAGTTATTGAGGTGGTATTTTTCCGCGGAGAAAAGTATCTTCCAAACATTGTACATATTGGATTCCCCGCTCTGGATAACCCAAATAACGGACTCTATCGCTTTTTGCGTATTCATGTTAAACTGTATCGACATATCAACTCCTGTTTAAATACGATCTATTATTATGAATATACTATATTTGCGTTACAGCAGTCAACCCGCGCGGATATGGCAATCGATTCCGGCGTCTGAAAATTTCTTCCGCCACCCTTCAAGCTCAGATAATTCGTACGGTTTTGTTGATGAATACGCGGGGTCAAGCAACCGGGGGGATGGGGTAAATGGCTGGATGAACAGTTTTTTGACGCCGCGCAGCTCGACGCACAGGCCGTTTATGTCGCCCGTGTCAATAATTCCAGGAGCGGCGGTGATCCTTACCTCGGCGGCTTGCCCCATGCTTTTTACGATGTCAACCGACCGGGCGAGGCGCTCGCGGTGGTCGTGGTACGATACGTTCAGGAGGGAGTATTTGGGAAACACCGTCTTGATGTCTACAGCTAAGTAGTCCGGGGCGCAGTCTATAATTTTTTCCGGCTCTAAGCCGTTGGTATCAATCTTCACCCCAACCCCCAGCCCCCTCAACTCATCACACAGGCCCTTTAACCCGTCGTGCAAAAACGGCTCGCCGCCGGTCAGCACCACGCCCTCAACAATCCCCTTGCGCTTAATCAGATGATTTTTAATATCATCAAACGGTACCAGTTCAAACATATCTAAGACTATTTCGGGATTGTGGCAATACGGGCAGCGCAGGCTACAACCGGAAAGAAAAAGGACGGTTGACACCGTCCCGGGAAAATTTATCAGCGAGGTTTTTAGCCAGGCGGCAATCTTGACGTCAGGCGTGAGCATATACGTCCGCGGGTATAAGCGGGCGAACAATGTCTGCCCCCACGTCGTCAATCGGCGGCGCCGTGTACTCCCGGCCATCGACCGTCGCGCCGTCGCCGGCTTTTTCAAACACCTGCCGCTCCTTAAACTCCGACTTTTTACCGGGGTTCCAGTTTTGCACGGGGCGGTAGTAGCCTACTATGCGTGCATAAACCTCCGTCTCGCCGGAGCAGTTCGGGCAGGACATGTGCTTGCCCTTCAAATATCCGTGGAGCTTGCAAATAGAGAACGTCGGCGAAATTGTAAAATACGGTATCTGGTAGTTATAGGCGATGGAGCGGACAAGGCTCTTGCAAGCCTCCACGTCGTCTATCGACTCGCCGATGTGCGCGTGGAAAACCGTGCCGCCGGTGTACTGGCGCTGAATCTCATTTTGCATGTCGAGGGCCTCAAACAGGTCGTCCGTCGAATTTACTGGCAACTGAGTGGAGTTGGTATAATACGGATTGTCGCCGCCGGGGATTATCATCCCCGAAAATTTGCTCTTGTCGATCTTCGCGAGCCTGTACGATGTCCCCTCGCCGGGCGTGGCTTCCAAATTGTACAAATGGCCGGTCTCCTCCTGATACATGATGAGCCGGCTGCGCATGTGCCGCAGCACCTCCATCGCGAACTCGCGCGCTTCGGGGTCGGTGAGGTCCTTGCCCATGAAGTTGAGCGTCGACTCGTTCATGCCAATCAGGCCGATGGTCGAAAAATGGTTGTTCCAGTGGCGCAAATACCTCTGCGTATACGGAAACAACCCCTGATCCATCAGCTTGGTTATCACCCTGCGCTTGATTTCGAGCGAGTCCCGCGCCACATCCATATAATGGTCGAGCAGGCTGTAGTAGTCGTCTTTTGATTTCGAGAAGAAGCCGATTCGCGGCAGGTTTACGGTCACCACGCCTATTGACCCCGTAAATTCGTCGGCCCCGAACAGCCCGCCGCCGCGGTTGCGCAGTTCGCGCTTGTCAAGCTGCAAGCGGCAACACATTGACCGCACGTCGCCGGGGTTGAGCGAGGAGTTTATGAAGTTTTGGAAGTACGGCGTGCCGTATTTACCGGTCATTTTGAACAGGAGCCGGGCGTTTTTACTGTCCCAGTTGAAATTTTTCGTAATATTATAGGTAGGGATGGGGTACGAAAAGCCGCGCCCGTCGGAATCGCCCTCTATGAGCACTTCGAGGAATGCGCGGTTCACTATGTCCATCTCGTGCTGGAAATCGCCATAAGTCTGTTCGAGCGGCGCCCCGCCCACTATCGCCGGCTGGTCTTTCAGGTCGTCGGGGACCGACCAGTCGAGGGTGATGTTTGTAAACGGGGCCTGCGACCCCCAGCGCGACGGCGTGTTTACACCGAACACGAAAGACTGAATCTGCTGCTTGACCTCCGCGAACGACAGGTTATCAACCCTTACAAACGGCGCGAGATAGGTGTCAAACGAGGAAAAAGCCTGCGCCCCTGCCCACTCGTTCTGCAAAATGCCCAGAAAGTTGACCATCTGCTGGATGAGCGTCGATAGATGTTTTGGCGGCTTTGACGAAATCTTCCCCTTCACCCCGCCTAACCCCTCGGCGATGAGCTGCCGCAGCGACCACCCCGCGCAGTACCCCGAGAACATGCTCAGATCGTGCAAATGGATGTCGCCGTTGCGGTGCGCGCTCGAAATATCTGCCCCATAGATATTCTCAAGCCAGTAGTTGGCCGTAATCGCCCCGCTATTATGGAGTATAAGGCCGCCCAGCGAGTAGTTGACGTTGGAGTTCTCGCTCACCCGCCAGTCCTCCTGCTTGAGGTAGCCGTCCATCGTATTGGCGATGTCGAGGAGGAGGTCGTTTGTGGTACGTATGCGCCTGCGCTGCTCGCGGTAGAGGATATACGCCTTGGCGACCCTCGCGTGCCCCTGCTCTATGAGCACCCGTTCGACGACGTCCTGCACCTCCTCCACGGCCGGAATGGAATTGGAGTGAAATTTCTGCCCCAAAACCGCCTCGACCTGCTTTGCAAGCTGCAGCGCCTGCGAAAAATCCTTGCCCCCAACCGCCTCTGCCGCCTTAAAAATGGCATTGGCTATCTTAAAATTATCATAAGGAACGAGCTTGCCGTCTCGCTTACGAATAGTAGAAACCATGAATTAATAACTCCGTGAGAGATTTTTGGGTTTAACCACAATATAAGCCACATTCTGACATTAAAGATACTATATGTGTGGGTCAAAGGTCAATTTTTTGTGAAAGATTTTTTATTTTTTTGGGGCGAATTGCGTAACATGTTGATTAATCGGGAGGTGGGAAGGAGCTGGGCGGCGGGGGCGTTGCGCGGTGTCCCCGTAGTGCGGGTAGCTGAACCTGTTTATCCCGACAGGGCCGAAACAGAAACGTATTGAACGTTTTTTTCTTCAATATGCTTTTTGTTTGGAGTGTGGGGGTGGCTCCCCTTGCATTTGACTTTGTTATTTTGATTTTATTATTTGACTCTGCCCCCATATTTAATCTATTTTTGTGTAATGTTGTCTCAATTTTCACGAAAGGACGGATATTTCGCTTGAATAGATACATTTTTTTACTGCTGGCCGCCATTGCCCTCTGCGCCGTGTTTCTGTTTTGCGAGCGGCATGATGTGATCAGCGGGGCGGGCGAAGGTGTGGTGACGGACATGGATTCGAGTCTGACCGACACCAGGAAGGGGTTTGCGCTCATAAACTTGGACGCGGGCGCGGCGGACTCCGCGTTCAGCTTGCCGGCGTCGGCCGACCCGGCTTTCTCCACACAGATTGCGGGGTACGCGATTATGGGGGTGAACAGGCACGGAGACACGCTGGCGTCGCACACGCAGTTCAGGGCGGCGGCGTTCGCGGCGGGCCGGGGGACGCACCCTTACGGCCACCGCGACTCACTTGCGGGGGCGCACCTTTATTTCCGCGCGATTGCCGGAGACACGTCATTGCCGACAGCGGGGGTGATCGCGGTCTACCCGAGCGATACGCTTACAGGGGTGCTGCCGGTGAACAGGGCGGACAAAGGGGAGTTTTTAGACGAGGAGGGCGCGGTGGCGGGGGACGCGAGGATAGGCGAGTTTACGCCGAGCGGCGGGACCGACTCAATAGCGCTGCCGCGCGGCCTGGCCCAGGCAATTTTTGATGCCCGGATATCCTCCGATTCAAGCGTTTTCCACGCCTTTGCTTTCAGCATCGTCGACTACCACGGGTACACAGCTAGAACGCAGACACCGTACGTTATTGTCCATATCGTCAAGGATGGGAAGGATGTAAGAGACTCAATAGTGGGTTTGAGCCGTTTTACAGCTTTTGAGCGCGCGGCGGCAGAGCGCGCGGCGCATCCGTATTCATCCCAGCACACGCTACGCACGGCGGTGTTTCGGGTTAACGTTGGCAGGATACTTGACACTCTTGGAACTTTAAACATGGCGGGCGCGAGGGGGGAGCTCATAAACGCCGTGGCCGCCATCAGGCACTGGCCGGCTGCGGAGGGTGAAGGTTGCGAGGCGGGGGGCTGCGTAGATTTGGGTGAATTTGGCCGTCTTGGCTCCTCCAACATCGGTAGTTTCAGGATGTTCGCCCTCGACACACTTATAACGGATGGGTATGCCGATTCGGCCGCCAATTCTTTGAGCGGGCGGTTCAGCGTTGCTTCGCCGACTACGCCGGCTTCGCCGCATAATGTTTTTTCGGTAAGGGCGGCGCTCAGGAGCGCGATAGCGAACCAAAGCAGCAGGCCCGGGCCCTACATATATATCTATCTGCGCCCCACCGCAGAAAATAGCGCGGTTTTATGGGACAGGCCGCTAATGGTCGAAACTATTTTCACCCCGTCACGTTCAGAATAGGGAAAGTTTTAACAAAATATGAAAAAAAGTTTTTTTGTGATACTGACTTTTTGCGCGGCGGCAACCGCCGCGAACTCGCTACTCGGACTCCACTACCCGTTCGGCACACCCGTACCGGCCGCCACCGGCGCGTCTTCAGCCATGGGGGGGAGCGGGACGGCAGTGGTCGAGGAATATTTCGGGACGGCGCTCAATCCGGCCAATGCCGCCATAGGCAACCGGGCGGCGTTTTCGGCGCAAGCCTCGTTTAGCCTGACCAATATCGCCGACAACGGCGCATCAAGTACCGTGTGGGGATACGCGCCGGAGGTGCTGTCGCTCGTTCTGCCCATCGGTAGAGCCGGAAACATCGGGTTTTCGATGCTGAAACAGTCTGATGCGGGGCTAAATTTCTACACCACGGAGATTTTGCAGGACGACCCGGACGCATTTAAATCGACCACCATTGAGCTTCACAGAAAAGGCGGCATGACATCGTGGCAGGCAGGGTGGGCGTACAGGTTTGCAAACGGCCTGGCCGTCGGGCTGATTTACGAACGGCTCTACTATAATGAAAACACACGCGATGTCTTTGAATCCATTTTCAGGTACCACACCAACCCCACCTCCGCGCCGTTCAGGGCCAACGTTACCGAGATGGTAGCCACAATGGCTGCGAGCGACGGGGTCCGTTTCGGAGTGCAGATCCCCGTCAACGAAACCTTCACGCTCGGCGCGGCGGTCGAGTACATCCTGCCCGGGGACGGCAACGGTAAAATAACGCGCGAGCACTGGCGTTCGGGCGATGCGTTCGCGTACGAGAAAACCGAGAGCCATTTTTCCATCAGCCTGCCACCGTCGATAAACATCGGCGCCGCGTACAGGCCCGACCAGCGCTGGCTCTTCGCGGCGGATGCGCACTCTACCCTGTGGGAAGGCTACGACGACAGCCGCGATGACAACAGCGCGCACAGAACTTTCGGAATATCGGCCGGCGCTAGATTCATTCCGGCAGCGGGGCTACTGGTGTCAACGTACCCGGAAAAGATACACTACAGCGCCGGTTTGCGCTACTCCACCCTTCCCTCCCCCCTGCGCAATGAATCGGTGGCGCACGAATACGCGCTCTCCTTCGGTACAGGGCTGCCGATACCGGGCGACGGCGGGGTGATAGACATCGCGTTTGATATAGGCAGGAGGATCGACGCGCGGTATCCGGGATACAGCGAAAACGTAGTCAGGATCGTATTGGGGATAAACGGCGGCCGCAACTGGTTCCAGCATGACGCGGCGAGAAATTATTGACGGCAAGCATACGCGACGTTGCGTATTGACAATTAATGTTTTGGGGATAACGGAATTTGCACAATGCCGACTCTGCATAAAAAAAATCGCGCTCTGAAACAAATCCTGCGGAACAGGTTCCACGCGCCGGAACGTGGGTGTGAACCGGTCAGGCAGGACGCCGCCGTAAACGCGCCGGCGTACACGCTGAGTACCGATATTCCCAAAAACTACAACGACACGTACATGCGCGCCATACCGCAAGACCCGCAAATTACGTTTGTCTACTGGGAAATAACCTCGGGTACCGGAAAGGCGTATATGGGGAACGACGACGCGGCGAGAATACAGGAAACACTGCCGGCGCGGGTAAGCAACGACGTTAACGGGACCCACCGGTGGCGGAATAATAATCAATGGAACGATGGTAACCGGCGGAATGATGATAACCATCACCGATACGACGGCAGCAATCAATGGCACGGTCATCAGGGGAATCACAATGACCACCAGATTCATAACAACCATCAGTGCCACAACGATAATAATGGCCGTAGTGCCAATAATAGTGATAACGCCAGCTATCAAGCGGCCGCTGTCGCGCCGTCGTTTGAAATCACGCTGGACATAACCGCGCATCAACAAAAACACCACACGCAACAATGTCAACAAGCGCAGCAGCAGCAACAACAGGAGCGTCACACCCCCCCCTTACCATCCCTGAGCTCAACCATATTCTATAAAACATGCGAAGAGTTAGCGTCATGATAACGCCGCAACCCGCCGGTTTCCTCTGCCTCGTCCTGCACGCCCACCTGCCGTTCATCCGCCATCCCGAAAAGCAGTACACAATGGAGGAAAATTGGCTTTACGAGGCGATAACCGAAACGTACATCCCGCTGCTTACGTATTTTAACAATTTAATTGACGATGAAATACCGTTCAAAATAACGATGTCCCTCACACCCACACTCTGCTCAATGCTCGACAACGAGCTTCTGCAAAACCGCTACGCCGCCCACATCGGCAGGCTGATTGAGCTCGCTGAGAAAGAGGTCAGGCGCACTAGATACGACCGTGCCATGAACCGCGCCGCGTGGATGTACCTTGATAGGTTTTCCCTTTGCAAACACGTTTTCGAAGATGTTTATGGCCGCGACATCGTCCCTGGATTCAAAAGGCTTCAGGATGCCGGCGTTCTCGAAATCGTCACCTGCGCCGCGACGCACGGCTACCTACCCAATATGCGCTCAAACGCGGTCGCCGTACGCGCCCAGATTGAGGTCGCCGTACAATCATACCAAAACTTTTTCGACCGTCCCCCGCGCGGTATTTGGCTGCCGGAGTGCGGCTACTACCAAGGCCTCGAAACAATCCTTTCGCAATACGGCATCCGCTACACTTTTTTGGAGACCCACGGCATCCTGAACGCCAATCCTGTCCCCCCTGCCGGCATCTACGCGCCCGTGCGGTGTGGGGAAGCGCACGTAGCGGCGTTCGCCCGCGACGCGGAGTCCGGCAAGTCGGTCTGGAGCGCCGACGAAGGATACCCCGGCGACCCGCACTACCGGGAGTTCCACAAGGACATCGGTTTTGACCTCGGCTTGAACTATATCGCCCCCTATATCGACCCTGCGGGCATACGGATAAACACCGGCGTAAAATACCACCGTGTCACCGACAAGCGTAATCCCGAAAAGCAGCTCTACGATCGGGAAACCGCACTGAGCCGCGCCGCCGCGCACGCGTCAGACTTTATAAGCAAGCGCACCGAACAGATAAAAAACATCGCCCGCGCCACGGACAGCCCGCCGGTTGTTACCGCCCCCTACGATGCCGAACTCTTTGGCCATTGGTGGTTTGAAGGCCCCGAATGGTTAAATTTCCTTATCCGCAAATGCGCGCTTGAACAAAACGTGTTCCGCCTGACCACACCGTCCGAATATCTGGACAACTACCCCGAAACCCACATCTGCGCCCCCGCCTTTTCCAGTTGGGGCGACGGCGGCTACTCCCATGTATGGCTAAACGAAACAAACGAGTGGATTTACCCGCACTTGCATCGGATGGAAGACTGCATGGTGCAATGCGCCCACGGCCTTAAGGACACTGAAAGGGGCGGATTGAAAGAGCGCACGCTAAACCAAATGGCTAGAGAGCTGCTTCTAGCGCAATCAAGCGACTGGGCGTTCATCATGAAGACCGGAACAACGGTGGAATACGCTACACGGCGGGTTAAGGAGCATATAGCGAGTTTTTGGAAATTGTATGAAACAGTTACGACAGGGGATGGGGATGAGGGGTTTGTGGGATTGTTGGAGGGGCATAATAATATTTTCGGAGGGATTGATTTTAGAGTCTACAAAGACACACAAGGCCCTCGGCGTACATAGCCGCCCCCTTGATCCCGCGCGTCAAACGCGCAAATCCTGCGGTTTTGTGTTTTTGTATGACGTCGTCTTTTCAATCAGCGGGTCAACGTACTCCCGGACAAACTCCGTGACCTGCTCGGGCGCTCTTCCGATAAACTGCTTGACGTCTAAAATATTGACGAGGTCGCCCATCGTCATCCCGAAAGCCGGGTCGCCGGCGATGCGCTCTAACAGGTCATTCCTCCCGCCGTCCATTTTGACAACTTTTCCCGCTTCCATCGAATGGACGCGTATCCGCTCGTGTACGTCTTGGCGGTCGCCGCCTTTTTTTACCGCTTCCATGATGATGTTTTCCGTCGCCATGAAAGGCAGCTCCTCGTCAATACGCTTGGCGATAACTTTGGGGTATACTACAAGCCCGCTGCAAACGTTTACGGCGATGATCAGCGCGGCGTCGGCGGCTAAAAACGCCTGCGGGACGACTATGCGCTTGTTGGCGGAATCGTCGAGCGTGCGCTCGAACCACTGTTCGGCGGCGGTCATGGCGGGCGACTGGGCGCTCGACATCAGGAAGCGGCACAGGGCGGTCAAACGCTCGCTGCGCATCGGGTTGCGCTTGTAGGCCATGGCGGACGAACCGACCTGACCGCGCTCAAACGGTTCTTCTATCTCTTTAAGATGCTGCAGTAGCCGGATATCGTTCGCGAATTTGTGCAACGACTGCGCGAGGCCGCTCAGGATTGATGTAATTTGGGAATCTATTTTTCTTGTATAAGTTTGACCCGTTACCGGGAAAACGTCATCAAATCCCATTTTGCGGGCGACGTTTTTGTCAAGCGATTTTACCTTTTCATGATCGCCGTCAAACAGAGTCAAAAACGACGCCTGCGTCCCCGTCGTCCCCTTGACGCCGCGGAATTTCAGGGTTGACTCAAACCGCTGCAGCTCCTCAAAATCCATCATCAAATCGTACAGCCAAAGGCTGGCCCGCTTGCCGACGGTGGTTAGCTGCGCCGGCTGGAAATGGGTGAAACCGAGCGTCGCCAGGCCGGCGTTATCGACGGCGAATTTTTTGAGCGCGGATATTAGCAACGCAAGCTGCCCAAGCAGCAGCCGGCACCCCTCGCGCATCTGTATCAAATCCGTATTGTCCCCCACAAACGCGCTCGTCGCCCCAAGGTGTATAATAGGTTTTGCCGCCGGACAGACGACCCCAAACGCTTCTATGTGCGCCATTACGTCGTGCCGTGTCCGCCCTTCAAACTCGCGGACGGCGTTAAAATCGATGTTGTCAACATTGGCCCGCATCTCGGCGGTCTGCTCGTCGGTAATGGGCAGACCAAGCTCTTTTTCACACTCGGCAAGCGCGCACCAAAGCCTGCGCCATGTGCTGAACTTATACCGCGGCGAAAACAGCCGCAACATCTCGCCGCTCGCGTACCGCTCCGACAATGGATTTACATATTCATTATAAATATTATCCGTCATACCGCCCCGCCCTCCTCGATTGCCCCTGTAAACACTACCCGCGCCGGCCCGCTTTTGTACACCGGCTGCGTAATATCGCCATCCCACGTTATCCGCAAATTTCCGCCCGTCAGATTCACAGTAACATCGTTCCCGTGCATTTTGTTGAGAATACCGGACACCACCGCCGCGCACGCCCCCGTCCCGCAGGCGTGAGTTTCGCCGCAGCCCCGCTCGTATACACGCATACGGATTCTGTCGGGCGACACTATTTTCACAAATTCGACGTTTACGCTCTTCGGAAAAAACGAGTGTTTTTGGATGGCCGGCCCGTAGGTCAAAACCAGTTCGTCGCTAAGCTCGTCGGCATAGACCACCGCGTGCGGGTTGCCCATAGACATCGCTGTCACCCTGAAAGTCCTGTCGAGCACGGTGACTTCCTTCATAATAAAATCGCTGTCCGAGATTTCAACGGGGATCACCGGGATGTCGTTTGGCGACAGGCGCGGCGGCCCCATGTTTACGCGGTAGTGCCCGCCGGCGTCGTCGGCGTGGGTAAACTCGGCCTCGATCAGCCCCGCAAGCGTGTCTATGACAAGCGTATTCGTGACGCACCCGCGCCCGGTAACGCGCAGATACTCGCCGAAGCAGCGCGCGCCGTTGCCGCACATCTCGGCCTCGCTGCCGTCTGCGTTAAAAATCCGCATCCTGAAATCCGCTCCGGCGGCCTCCGCCGGCAGGACGCAGATAACCCCGTCGGCCCCGACGCCGCGGCGCCTGTCGCATAAAAATTTGGCGCGTGCCTTAACGGCGTCGGAGCGGGCGGCGTCGGCGCAGTCGACCACGATAAAATCGTTGCCGAGACCGTGCATTTTGGTGAATTGCAAATCCATACCGATAAAATAATAAAATGATGGTGTAAAGTCAAAATTCTTTTCCCCCACCCCCCACCCCCATATATTATATTATACGGGTGAATTAAATATTATTTTAATAACCATTAAACCTAAACCGACAGGAACCAAAACAAAATGCCTGCCCCAACATCAAAAACCGAAGCGTCAACGCCGCCCGTAATCTACAACCTCTTCCCGCGCCTGTTCAAAACCATCGACGACTGGACGGCGTATGTCGACACGATAGCCGCGATGAAGTTTAACTCTATTTTTGTGAACCCGTTTCACGAAGTCGGCGGGTCGAAAAGTATGTACGCGGTGAAAGATTACTACAGGCTTAACGACGAGTTTCTGCCGGCAAAGGCAAAGACCGACGACTTCGCGCCGCTCAAAAAGTTTGTGGAGAAGTGCAAGAGCCGCGGGATTGAAGTGTACATGGATTTGGTTATCAACCATACGGCCAACGAATCCGTGCTAATAAGCAAGTATCCCAAATGGTATAAGCGCGATGCGAACGGGCAGATCGCGCACCCCTACGCCATTGATCCAGGCAACCCATCGAACGTGACGGTGTGGGGAGACCTTTCCGAAATTGAGTTTGAGCACAACCCCGACTTCGCCGGCATGATAAAATACTGGGACGAGTTGATCGCGTTTTATCAGGAGATAGGCATAAACGGCTTCCGCTGCGACGCCGCCTACAAAGTTCCGAGAAACGCGTGGGAACCGCTCATCAAAAATGCCCGTAAGCGTTCAAAGGGGGCAATGTTTCTCGCCGAAAGTTTGGGCTGCACGGTGGAAGAGACAATTGCGCTCAACGGGAGCGGGTTCGACTATCTCTTCAATTCGAGCAAATGGTGGAACTTTGAGGGCTCGTGGTGCCTCGACCAGCACGACAGATTCAGGCACATCGCCCCGTCAATCTCGTTCCCCGAGTCGCACGACACGACGCGCCTCGCGGCGGATCAGCCGGGAAGTGTAGATATGCAGAAAAACCGCTACGTGCTCGCGGCGCTCTTCTCCAAGGGGCTGATGATGACGACTGGCTACGAGTTCGGCGCGGTCAAGCAGGTGAATGTGGTCAACACGCGCCCCGCCGACATGGCCGACTAAAAATGGGACCTGACAAAGTGGGTTACAAACATCAACGCGCTGAAGCTTGATACCAAGGCGATGTGCGAAGAGGGTCAGTGGCGCAATGTGAGCGGGTACGACCACGACCTGCTGTTCCTCGAAAAGAGGACCGACCACGGGCAGCCGGGGTTGGGCGTGATGATAAACAAAGACTGGCACAACAAGCGCCACGTCAACCGCGGCGAAATTCCCGGTGATTTTAGAAATTACAAAAAAATGCACCGGGTTTTCGACGAGAAATTCAAAGCGGTTGAAAATACCGGCGACGTAGATTTGGGCGCGTCCGAAATCGTGCTGTTTATATAACCGGGACTGGTGTCACGACTCGCAGGGGCGGCCGCCTCCGGCCGCCCGCGCCGAATCGGGCAATAAACGTATAACTTACACGATAATTGTCATTAGACAAGGAAAAATATCATTATGAGCCGTATGCGCGGTGTAAACATGGGCGGCTGGCTCAGCCAGATCGACGCCATTCAGGAGAAAGACCCGGAGAAATTCCAGGGGATCGACAAACATATCGAAACGTTCATCGGCCCCGCCGACTTCGCCAGGGTGAAGTCGTGGGGGTTCGACCATGTGCGCGTTCCGGTCGACTCCTATCTATTCTTTGACGACGACGAAAACGTCATCGAAAACCGTATCACGCACCTCGACCGCGGCGTCGCCTTGTCGGCGGAAAACGGTCTGAAATTCGTCCTCGACCTCCACGAGTGCCCGGGTCACGATTTCGCCGACGCCACCGAGTCCCCGGTTCAAAAACTGTTTTCCGGCGACGACACGTACATCAAGAAAACCGAAAAAATTTGGGCGTGTCTCGCCGAGCGTTACGGCGCCAGCAGCCACGTGATTTTCGAGACGCTGAACGAGCCTGTCGCCCCCACGGCGGAAATTTGGAACACCGTCAAGGACCGCTTGTGCCGCGAAATCCGCCGGCACGCGCCGAAGTCGGCTATTATTACCGGTTCCAACATGTGGAACTGGCCGGCCACCTACTCGGAGCTCACGCCGGTCGACGACGACAACGTCATTTACAGCGTGCACTTCTACGAGCCGCTCCTCTTCACCCACCAGTTCGCGCCGTGGATCAGCGAGCCGGAGATAAAATTCGCGCGCGGTTACCCGTCGAACTACGGCCGCGGCTTCACGCGCAAGTACGGGCTATTGCTTTCGGCCGGCGTGTGGGACAGGGACCGGATTATTGAGGAGTTTAAACCGGTCAATGAGTTCAGGGAGAAGTGGGGCGTTCAGGTAATTTGCAACGAGTTCGGCGTGTACACGCCCGTTGAAATTGAAGCGCAGCTGCGCTGGTACCACGACGTGCTGTCGGTGCTTAAAAAGATGGATATAGGCTATACATACTGGAACTATAAGAATCTTGATTTCGGAATAATTTCAATCGGCGAAAAGATCCACGAACGATTGATACAGTACAACAATACCGAACGGGTAAATATCCCCATTCTTGAAGTTTTGAGAAAGTATCAATAAATGCACACGATGATCATCACCGAGGAGCGCCTGAAGGAGTACCTCGCCGCCTTGCGCCAAAAAAATGTTCGGCGGATCGCCCTTGATATGGAGGGCGACCAGGGGATGTTTCACTACCGCTATGCCATATCCATACTGCAATGCTTTGACGGCGAAGAGGCTGTGGTGATCGATGTGCTAAAAATGGGCGCCAACGATACTCTACGTGAATTTATGACTTGCGAGGACATAATAAAGGTGATGTTCTCCTGCGGTAACGATGTCTACATGTCGCAAAACGTGCTGGGTTGCACCATCTCCCCTATAAACGATATTGCCGTAGCGCAAAAATTTTTGGAGATGCCCATCAACCTCACGAATTATCTGAATATTGACAAAGAGGAAAAAGACGGATTTCAAAGGGCCAACTGGCTGCTCCGCCCGATAAAGCCCGCACTTTTGCAGTACGCGGTGAACGACGTCCTCAAATTGCTCGAGATAGAGAACAACCTTGCCGCGAAGCTCATCGAAAAAGGGCTCTACGAAGACTATATAAACTCTTCAAGGGCTGCCAGTAAAAAAGAATACTCGGTCAATCCGCATACTCTGTTTTTAACGAAATTTCCCGGCTACGCGAGGCTGCCGTTTGAGAAGAAAAGGATGGCCGCCGCGCTGTGGATATTCAGAGAATTTTTGGGCGAAAAATTCGACTGCCCCGTCGGATACCTGCTGCCCAAAAAATATATGCCCTCGATTATCAACAACGGCGGCGAGATTGTCGCCACGATAGACAGGGAGATTAACCGCGACAGGAAAAGCAATAAACGGCTCCCCATCACGATGATCCGCGAACTGTTTGAAAAAGCGATACAATCGCCGCATATTCCGCAAAAACCCGTTATCAAAAGACGGATGTTGCGTTAGCACGGGCGGGGAAAACTCGGAGTGATTTTACCATGTTGAAAATTTGCCATTTTGTCTCCTACTACCTGCCCGTTACGCAAAATTGGATATATAGCCAGTTAATTCATAACAAGGAGTGCGAAGCCGCCGTTTTGTGCCAGCGCCTTGTGAACCCCAAGCAGTTTCCTTTTGACAACGTGCATCCGATATGTCAATCATCGGGTTTGGGATCAATACCGAAACGCTTAACCCATAAAATTTTTGAACGTTATCCGTTCAAACCACACGCGTCCGTTATAGAAAAATTCAAACCGGATATTTTTCACGGGCATTTTTTGCTTGAGTCGTGGCGTAATTACCGTATTGTAAAAAAATTCAACATCCCGTTAGTGACGACATGCTACGGCCAGGATATCACAAGCCTCCCGCGCAAACCGTTTTGGGCCGCGCGGTGCAAAAAGGTTTTTGAGCTGAGCAGAGCGTTTATCGTAGAGGGGGAACACATGGCCGGTACGCTAGTTGATTTGGGCTGCCCGCGCGAAAAAATCGACATCATTAAGCTGGGAATCGACACCGCGAAATTAACCCCTCAAACCGTAGAGGGGAACAACGTTCGCCCGCCTGACGCCGCAAACAAAATAAAAATTCTGTTCACCGGCCTCAACCGTGAAAAAAAAGGCGCGGTGTACGCCGTTAAGGCGTTCATAAAAGCGCTATCAATTACTAATGCCGATCTCGAACTACACCTGTTAGGCGACGGCATCTACCGCGAACCGATGGAAAAAATACTCACCGACGCCGGCGTAAGGCAAAAAGTGATTTTCCACGGAATGCGATCTATCTCCGAATACCACAAAATACTCGGCGGTACAGACCTCCTCCTCGCCCCCAGTATCCACGCCACCGACGGCGACACGGAAGGGGGCGCGCCGGTCGTTGTCATTGAGGCGCTGTGCGCGGGGGTCCCGGTCGTCGGCAGCAAACATTGCGATATCCCAAACATTGTTTCCCACGGATCATCGGGGTTATTATCGGACGAACGCGATGTTGACGCGCTGGCGAGAGACATTTGCATATTGTCAGAAAACCCGCCGCTACGTATAGGCATGGGCGCGAGCGGGGCGAAATACGCGCGTGCGGAACATGATATTGCCAAGCAGGCGCGGAAGATTGCGGACGTTTATAGAGCGTGTTTATGAGGATACTTAAAGCTCCGGTTCCTCGTTCACCTCGTCGATAATAGGTTCGACCCCTGCCGGATGTACACCCGTCAGCGCGAAATAGCCCGCGGCGTCGATTCTCCTGCGTCCGAACATGTTGTTGGCGATCACCGTTACCCGGTTCGCCATGTAGCCCGACCGCGTGTGGTGCGGGGTGATGCGCATCGGCATGGCGAGTGTGGCGGCCATACGGGCAGACTCTACAAGCGTCAGGTTGACGGCGGATTTTCTGTAGTAGACGTTTGCGGCGGCCTCGGCCCCGAAAATGTTGTTGCCCCACTGCGCGTAGTTCAGGTAGAGCTCGAGGATGCGGTCTTTTCCTAGATATTTTTCCATTAGCAGCGCGTACCCAATCTCTTTAACCTTTCGCTCAAAACTTCTCTCCGGCGTCAAAAACATATTTTTGGCGAGCTGCTGCGTGATGGTGCTCGCGCCCCTCTTGATAGAACCGGCGGCGCGGTTGTGGTTGATCGCCTCAACTATGGCGTCGAGCGATATCCCTGGATGGGTGTAAAAACCGTCGTCTTCAACGGCAAGAACTG